>NZ_LYSO01000013.1:0-91948 GCF_001728935.1 Pseudomonas sp. AP42 | reverse complement strand
TTGGCTGCTACAGCCCCCACATTTGACTGAGGTGCCTGCTTTATTTGAGGCCCAGCCGCTTAGCCATGCGCCCCAGGTTGGCGCGGTCCAGGCCCAGTTCGCGGGCGGCGCTGGCCCAGTTGTGCTGGTGGCGTTCCAGGCAGGCGCTGATGAGTTGGCGCTGGTAATGCTCGGTGGCCTGGCGCAGGTCGCCGCTGACCACCGGGAGGGCTTGGGTCGGTGCTTGTTCGGCCACCGCCGTACTCACGTCGGGCAAGTCCAGGTCCAGGGCGCTCAGGCTGAGAATCTTCGGGCGCTCGCGGCAGTTGCCCAGGGCTTTCAACGCGCTGCGCCCGATCAAATGCTCCAGCTCGCGCACATTGCCCGGCCAGTTGTAGGCCAGCAGGGCTGCCTGGGCATCGCCGGTCAGGCGCAGGCTGCCCAGGCCCATGCGCGAACGGTTCTGTTCGAGGAAGAAGCCTGCCAACAGCAGCACATCACGCCCGCGCTCGCGCAGCGCCGGCACTTGCAGCGGGTAGACGCTCAAACGGTGGTAGAAGTCGGCGCGGTAGCGGCCATTGCGTACCTCTTCGGCAAGGTCGCGGTTGGTGGCGGCAATCAGGCGCACATCCACTTGGTGCTCCTTGTCCGAGCCCAGGCGCTGCAACTGGCCGCTTTGCAGCACGCGCAGCAACTTGGCCTGCACGGTCAACGACAACTCCCCCACTTCATCCAGGAACAAGGTGCCGCCATTGGCCAGTTCGAACTTGCCTCGGCGCTCGTTCAGCGCGCCGGTAAAGGCGCCGCGCACATGCCCGAACAGTTCGCTTTCGACCAAGGTCTCGGGCAGGGCGGCGCAGTTGAGGCTGATCAGCGGTTTGTCGGCGCGCGAAGAGGCGGCGTGGATCGCCTGGGCCACCAACTCCTTGCCGACCCCGGTTTCGCCGGTAATCAGCACGGTCAGGTCGCTGCCGCCGACCAGCTTGATTTCCTCCACCAGGCGCTTGTGCGCTTTGCTCTGGCCGATCATTTCCTTGTGCTGCTGGCCGCTGGCCTGGCGATAGATCTCGGCGCGCTGGTGCTCGTCTTCGGCCCGCAGCGCCAGGCGCTCGATGCGTTCAGCCACGTTGACGGTGGCCGCGGCAAGGCTGGCGAAGGCTTGCAGGGCGTCCAGCTCGACCCGTTCAAACCGCTCGGTATCGAGGGCGTCCAGGGTCAGCAGGCCCCAGGGCTGGTCGTCGATAAACAGCGGGCAGCCCATGCAGTCGTGCACTTCCAAGTGGCCGTGCAAGCCGGCGACCAGGCCGTCATAAGGGTCGGGCAATTCGCTGTCACTGTCGAAGCGGGTAGGGCCGGGGCTGCTCAGCAGGATCTCGAAGCGCGGATGTTCGCTGACCTTGAAGCGTCGGCCCAAGGTATCGGCGCTCAAGCCGTCCACCGCCAACGGCACCAACCACTCGCCATCCAGGCGTAACAACGCGGCGGCGTCGCAGGGCAGCAGGGCGCGCATGGCTTGCAGCAGGCGTCGGTAGCGCTCGCCTTCGGGCAAGTCCCGGGACAGGTCAGCGACCAACGGCAGCAAGGTGGTGAGTAGGGGTTGTGCAGTCATAATGACTCCTTGTAGTCCTTATGACTATAAACTGTAGGAGGTCATACTGACTACAGAATATTTAACTTGTTGAAAATAAAGGATTTATAAGTTGGCATGATTACTGACTGCTTTAAGGCAATCAGTAAGAAGACCTAGGAGTCTCCCATGCTTAGTGCCCAAGACCGTGCAATCATCAAATCTACCGTGCCCCTGCTGGAAAGCGGCGGCGAAGCGCTGATCACCCACTTTTATCGCATGATGCTGTCCGAGTACCCCGAGGTGCGCCCGCTGTTCAACCAGGCCCACCAGGCCAGCGGTGACCAGCCTCGCGCCTTGGCCAATGGCGTGCTGATGTACGCGCGGCATATCGACCAGTTGGACCAATTGGGCGACCTGGTGGCCAAGATCATCAACAAGCACGTGGCCTTGCAGATCTTGCCGGAACACTACCCTATCGTTGGGGCGTGCTTGCTGCGGGCTATTTCTGAAGTGCTGGGCAGCGAGATTGCCACCCCCGAGGTCATGAGTGCCTGGGGCGCGGCCTACGGCCAGTTGGCAGACATTCTGATCGGCGCCGAAGCGGCCATCTACGACGAAAAAGCCCAGGCGCCCGGCGGCTGGCGGGGTGCGCGGGCGTTCCTGTTGGTCAAGCGCGTGGAGGAGAGCGACGAGATCATCTCCTTCTACTTCGCACCGGTGGACAACGGCCCGATCCTGGCCGCAGCCCCCGGCCAGTACATCGGCCTGAAACTGGTGCTCGATGGCGAGGAAGTGCGCCGCAACTATTCCCTGTCGGCCCTCACCGACACTGGCCTGTACCGCATCAGCGTCAAGCGCGAAGCGGGTGGGCGGGTCTCCAATTACCTGCATGACCAGATGCATGTCGGCGCGACCATTGACCTGTTCCCACCGTCGGGCGAGTTCACCCTGGCCGCCAGTGATAAACCGCTGGTGCTGATCAGCGGTGGGGTAGGCATTACGCCCACACTGCCGATGCTCGAAGCCGCCCTGGCAACCGAACGCCCGGTGCACTTCATCCATTGCGCCCGTAACGGCGGGGTGCATGCGTTCCGTGACTGGGTGGACGCCCTGGCGGCCCAGCATCCGCAGCTCAAGCGTTTCTACTGCTACGCCGAGGATGACGGCATCAGCCCGGCGGCAGACAAGGTCGGGATGCTCAACCAGGAGCAACTGGCAGCCTGGTTGCCCGAGCAGCGCGACATTGATGCTTATTTCCTGGGACCCAAGGGCTTCATGGCGGCGATCAAGCGGCATCTCAAGGCGCTGGGTGTGCCGCAGGAGCAGGCGCGCTATGAGTTCTTTGGTCCGGCGGCGGCGCTGGAATAATCCCCCCTAGCAACAACACTGTCCAAAATGTGGGAGCGGGCTTGCTCGCGAAAGCGGTGTGTCAGTCACTACATGTGTCTCTGATGCTCCGCCTTCGCGAGCAAGCCCGCTCCCACATTTGGCCCTCTATTGCTCACGATTAATCCGCAGTTAACCCCTCTCTGTTTTAACCACTGCCTGTGTGTAAACTTGTTGCCATCAGGCACAACCATAATCAGAGAAAGGGAAAGACGGGGATGATTGACGACATGCGTTTAGGCAGGGAGCGGCGCTTTCTGGTGTTGCTGGGCATCATCTGCCTGGCGCTGATTGGCGGGGCGCTGTACATGCAAGTGGTGCTGGGCGAAGCACCGTGCCCGCTGTGCATTCTGCAACGCTACGCCTTGCTGCTGATTGCGCTCTTCGCGTTCATTGGCGCCGCCATGCGTACCAAGGGCGCGCTGACGTTCTTCGAAGGGTTGGTGGTGCTCAGCGCCTTGGGTGGCGTGGCTGCGGCCGGCCATCATGTGTACACCCAGTTCTTCCCCCAGGTCAGTTGCGGCATCGATGTGTTGCAGCCGATCGTCGATGACCTGCCCCTGGCCAAAGTGTTTCCCCTGGGCTTCCAGGTCGACGGCTTCTGCAGCACCCCCTACCCGCCGGTCCTCGGCCTGTCCCTGGCCCAATGGGCGCTGGTGGCATTCGTGCTGACGGCGATCCTGGTGCCCCTGTGCATCTATCGCAACCGTCACCCCAAAGCCTGAGTCACTGCGGTTGCCAAACGCTCCGTTCCTTCTGAATGAAGGCCGGAGCGTTTTTGTTTGTAGGGATTTGTGAAAGCACCGTGACGAGGGGCAACGGAAGGTGCGCGCAGCGTGCGACATGTTGTCACACGGACGCTGTCGCAGGACGTTTCTGACCCGCCAAATCGGCCCTTAAATTTGCACCCGGCGCACAAATTGTGCTGTCAGTTCGTGGTTCGTGCGGTGGCCCGATTTGTGTGCGGCCCCAACCCCTGCAGCCTCTATGAATGCCTTGTTTTATGGGGACTTGGACGGCATCCGCATGCCCTTACAAGCCGTAAGGGAAGTGGCACTGTGCCCAATAACACGGCAATTTTTGTGGTTTTTGTTGAGAATCGAACACGATAAGATCGCGAATCTTTGCAACTTTGGTGAAGGATTGTTGCTGGAATCGATAAAAATTATTTCTTTATAAGACATGGTTTATACATCGCTAGCTAACTACAATCGCCCGCACTGAATGTCCGGTGCTGTTCAATATTTGAGCATTGGAGCGGTCGAGGAGCAGATGGAAGGCTCAATGCGACCCCAGGTTCCGGCAGCCTTTCAACTATCCGCACCAAATGGAATTGGTCTGTAACAAGGCCTTTAGCCACGAAATCGAATAAGAACTCACTGCAGGTCCGTGAAACGTACAGTCATGACGTGTCGGGCAGGCTCTTATTCAATCGAAAAGAAATGCCAACCCTTGGCAGGGTGAAGTGTTGGCGATCAAAACCCAACTGCATTGCGCAAGCTGCTTTAGAGGTCGTGAGATGAGTAAAAACAGGTACCCCCGATTACTAGGCTTTTTGCCGCTGCTTGGCATGATGTTAATGCTGGGAGGCTGCAAGTGGACCTTGCTCGACCCAAAAGGACAGGTCGGTCTGGATGAACGAAACCTGATCATCACCGCTACCCTGCTGATGCTGCTGGTTGTGGTGCCTGTGATCGTGATGACCTTCGCCTTCGCCTGGAAATACCGCGCGTCCAACACCAGCGCTACCTACGCGCCGAAGTGGTCGCACTCCACCAAGATCGAGATCGCGGTGTGGCTGGTTCCGATCCTCATCATCATCGCCCTGGGTTACATCACCTATAAGTCGACCCACGCGCTGGACCCGTACCGTCCGCTGGAATCCGACGTCAAGCCTGTGAACATCCAAGTGGTCGCGCTGGATTGGAAGTGGCTGTTCATCTACCCGGACCTGGGTATCGCCACTGTCAACGAGATCCGCTTCCCGGAGCACACCCCGCTTAACTTCCGGATCACCTCCGACGCCGTGATGAACTCGTTCTTCATCCCTGCACTGGGTGGCCAGATCTACGCGATGGCAGGCATGCAGACCCGCCTGCACCTGATCGCCAACCAGAAAGCTGAAATGGAAGGCATCTCCGCCAACTACAGCGGCGCTGGCTTCACCGGCATGAAATTCAAAGCGATCTCGACAAGCCAGGAAGATTTCGACGCCTGGGTAGCTGCAGTCAAGGCCGCACCTAAACAGCTTGATCAAGCTGAATACGACGCTCTGACCAAACCGAGCCAGAACAACCCTGTCGCCTTGTACTCCGCGTATGAGCCGGACCTGTTTCAGAAAATCGTCGACAAGTACGAAGGTATGAAGCCAGGCAAGCCGGTCAAGCACGAGAAGAAAGAAGTGGCCGTGGTTGAAGGTTCTGATACGGGCGCGCATTCAACTGCTGGGGCAGAGGAGTAAACGATGTTTGGTAAATTAAGTTGGGACGCGGTCCCATTCCACGAGCCGATCGTAATGGTGACTATCGCCATGATCGCGCTGGGTGGTTTGGCGCTGGTTGCGGGTATCACCTATTTCAAGAAGTGGTCCTACCTGTGGACCGAGTGGTTGACCTCGGTCGACCACAAGAAAATCGGCGTCATGTACGTCATCGTTGCCATGGTCATGCTGCTGCGTGGTTTTGCCGACGCCATCATGATGCGTACCCAGTTGGCCATGGCCACCGAGGGTTCGCCTGGCTACCTGCCACCTGAACACTATGACCAGATCTTCACCGCCCACGGTGTGATCATGATCATCTTCATGGCGATGCCTTTCTTCACCGGCTTGATGAACCTTGCCTTGCCGCTGCAGATCGGTGCGCGTGACGTTGCCTACCCGTTCCTGAACTCCCTGAGCTTCTGGCTGCTGGTATCCGGCGTGGTGCTGATCAACGTTTCCCTGGGCGTCGGCGAATTCGCCAAGACCGGTTGGGTTGCGTATCCGCCATTGTCGGGGCTGCAGTACAGTCCGGGCGTGGGTGTGGACTACTACATCTGGGCGCTACAGTTATCAGGGCTCGGGACGACATTGACGGGGGTCAACTTCCTGGCCACCGTCCTGAAAATGCGCGCCCCTGGCATGAAACTGATGGACATGCCGATCTTCACCTGGACCTGCACCTGGGCAAACGTGCTGATCGTGGCTTCGTTCCCGATCCTGGCCGCTACCATGGCGCTGCTGTCGCTTGACCGTTACCTGGATTTCCACATTTTCACCAATGAACTTGGTGGCAATCCAATGATGTACGTGAACCTGTTCTGGGCATGGGGTCACCCTGAGGTGTACATCCTGATCCTGCCAGCGTTCGGTATCTTCTCCGAAGTGATCTCGACCTTTACCGGCAAGCGCCTGTTCGGTCACCACTCGATGGTCTACGCCTCTGGCGCGATCTCCGTACTGGGCTTCATGGTGTGGCTGCACCACTTCTTCACCATGGGTTCGGGGGCCAGCGTCAACGCCTTCTTCGGCCTGGCGACGATGCTGATTTCCATCCCGACGGGGGTGAAGCTATTCAACTGGCTGTTCACCATCTACCACGGTCGTCTGCGCATGACCAGCCAGGTCCTGTGGACCCTGGGCTTCATGGTGACCTTCGCCATCGGCGGCATGACCGGCGTACTGCTGGCCATCCCAGGTGCTGACTTCGTGCTGCACAACAGCCTGTTCGTGATCGCCCACTTCCACAACGTGATCATCGGTGGTGCGGTATTCGGCTACATCGCTGGTTTCAGCTTCTACTTCCCGAAAGCGTTCGGCTTCAAGCTGCACGAAGGTTGGGGCAAGGCTGCGTTCTGGTTCTGGATCTCGGGCTTCTTCGTCGCGTTCATGCCGCTCTATGCACTGGGCTTCATGGGCATGACCCGTCGTCTGAACGCCACCACCAACCCTGAGTGGGTACCGTACCTGTACGTTGCCATGTTCGGTGCGGTGATGATCGCTGTGGGTATCGCCTGCCAGCTGATCCAGCTGTACGTCAGCGTGCGTGATCGCAAGCAGAACATGTGCGAATCCGGCGACCCATGGAACGGCCACACCCTGGAATGGTCGACCTCGTCGCCACCACCGTTCTACAACTTCGCCGTGATCCCTACTGCGAACACCATTGATGCGTTCACCGAAGCCAAGGAAGACGGTACTGCGTACCAGAAGCCCAAGCATTACGAACCGATCCACATGCCAAACAACACCGCCACTGGCGTGGTGATGGGCGCGCTGTTGACCGTGTTCGGTTTCGCGATGATCTGGCACATCTGGTGGCTGGCAATCGCGAGCCTGGTGGGCACTATCGGTTACTTCATCATTCACGCTGCCCGTGATGATCAAGGCTACATGGTGCCGGTCGAAACGATCGAACGCATCGAAGCCGAGCAGCACGCTCGCCTGGTAGCCGAGAAGAAGATCCCGGCCAACCGTGTAGAAACCTCGTTGGAACAGGCTTAAACCATGTCGAACTTAGTGACCAATGCTGGACACGCCCATGTCGATGACCATGGGCACGATGACCACCACCACGACTCGGGGCCGATAACCGTCTACGGTTTCTGGCTCTACCTGATGACCGACTGCATCTTGTTTGCGTCGATCTTCGCGGTGTACGCGGTACTGGTAAACAACGTAGCGGGTGGCCCGTCGGGCCACGACATCTTCGAACTGCCTTACGTGCTCGGCGAAACCGCCTTGCTGTTGTTCAGTTCGATCACCTACGGCTTCGCCATGTTGGCCTTCTACAAGGGCAACAAGAAAGGCGTACTGAGCTGGCTGGGCCTGACCTTCCTGTTCGGCCTGGGCTTCATCGGCATGGAGATCAACGAGTTCCACCTGCTGATCTCCGAAGGCTACGGCCCGCACCGTTCCGGTTTCCTGTCGGCGTTCTTCACGCTGGTCGGCACCCACGGTCTGCACGTATCCGCTGGCCTGCTGTGGATGGCGGTGATGATGTATCAGGTCAATAAGCACGGCCTGACCAACACCAACAAGACCCGCCTGAGCTGCCTGAGCCTGTTCTGGCACTTCCTGGACGTGGTCTGGATCTGCGTATTCACCGTCGTTTACTTGATGGGGACTCTGTAATGGCTAATGCACACTCCCATGACAGCCACGATTCGAGCCACGGCAGCGTAAAGTCTTACGCCATCGGCTTCATCCTGTCGGTCATCCTGACTCTGATCCCGTTCGGCCTGGTGATGTACCCAACCTTGCCGAAGTCGATCACCTTGATGATTGTCTTGGCGTTCGCGGTGATTCAGGTGCTGGTTCACCTGGTGTACTTCCTGCACCTGGACCGCTCCAAAGAGCAGCGCGAGAACGTGATCGCGTTTGTGTTCGCAGGCCTGGTGATCGTTCTGCTGGTTGGTCTGTCGCTGTGGATCATGTTCAGCATCCACACCTACATGATGGCGAAGTGAGGTAAGACCCGATGTCGCTTAAGCACTTTATCCAAATCACCAAACCGGGGATCATTTTCGGTAACGTGCTTTCTGTGGCGGGCGGTTTCTTCCTGGCCTCCAAGGGACATGTCGATCTGGCCATCTTCCTGGCGGCAATGATCGGTACGTCCCTGGTGGTTGCTTCCGGTTGCGTATTCAACAACTGCATCGACCGTGACATCGACATCAAGATGGAGCGCACCAAGAATCGCGTGCTGGTCCAGGGCCTTATCTCCCTGAAGCTGGCACTGATCTACGCGACCGTCCTGGGTGTTGCCGGTGTGGCCCTGTTGTACAAGGTGGCCAACCCGTTGGCGGCGCTGTTTGCCGTGATCGGTTTTGTCATCTACGTCGGCCTCTACAGCCTGTACCTCAAGCGCAAGTCGGTTCACGGCACGCTGGTGGGCAGTCTGTCGGGGGCGATGCCGCCGGTGATTGGTTATGTGGCTGTGACCAATAGCTTCGACATGGCCGCGCTGACGCTGCTGGTGATGTTCAGCCTGTGGCAGATGCCGCATTCCTACGCCATTGCGATTTTCCGCTTCAATGACTACCTGGCTGCGTCGATTCCGGTATTGCCGGTCAAGCGTGGCATCCAGGTGGCCAAGAAACACATCCTGCTCTACATCCTGGCCTTCCTCGTGGCGACCTTGATGTTGACCTTCAGTGGCTACGCCGGCATGAGCTACCTCGCTGTTGCCGCCGCCATGGGCATGTACTGGTTGTACATGGCCTGGACCGGCTACAAGGCGGTGGACGACACCGTCTGGGCGCGCAAGCTGTTCGTGTTCTCGATCTTCACCATCACCGCGCTCAGCGTGATGATGTCCCTGGATTTCCAAGTGCCGAAAGAGCTGTTGCTGACCTACGCTCACTGAGTGGTCTTGCAGTAAAAAAGCCCCGCCTTCGAAAGTCGCGCGGGGTTTTTTATTGAGCGCTGCGCCAAACCGGATACGCTGCGTTATCGTTGACGTTTTTCGCGAGCGAGCTCGCTCCTACACCCTAATTCTTCGAATGCAGGAAGCAATGCAATGAGTAAAAAAGCCGTAATGGTCTTCAGTGGCGGGCAGGATTCGACCACCTGCCTGATCCAGGCCCTGCCGCTGTATGACGAAGTGCACTGCATCACCTTTGATTACGGCCAGCGCCATGTGGCAGAAATCGAAGTGGCCCAGAAGTTGGCCAAGCAGTTGGGTGCCACTGTGCACAAAGTGATGGATGTGTCCCTGCTCAATGAGCTGGCGATCAGCAGCCTGACGCGTGACAACATTCCGGTGCCGACCGTGAACAGCTCGGGCGAAAGCCTGCCGAGCACCTTTGTGCCGGGGCGCAACATCCTGTTCCTGACCCTGGCTGCGATCTACGCCTACCAAGTCAAGGCCGAGACCGTCATCACCGGCGTGTGCGAAACCGACTTCTCGGGCTACCCGGATTGCCGGGATGAGTTTGTCAAAGCGCTCAACCAGGCCCTCAAGCTGGGCATGGAATATGACGTGCGCCTGGACACGCCGTTGATGTGGCTGAACAAGGCCGAGACCTGGGCCCTGGCCGATTACCACGGGCAACTGGAGCTGGTGCGCGAGCAAACACTGACTTGCTACAACGGCATCATCGGTACCGGCTGTGGCGAGTGTGATGCGTGCAACCTGCGCGCTCGGGGCTTGAATGACTACCTGCAGAACAAGACACCTGTCATGCAGAGCCTCAAGCACAAGTTGCAACTCAAATAACCCTTGTAGGAGCGAGCTTGCTCGCGAAAAACCTGAGAGCGCCGCGTTCCACCCGATGCGCTGCGTGATCGTTGACGTTCTTCGCGAGCAAGCTCGCTCCTACAGGATTATTGATAGCGTTTGAACAATGAGCGTGCGCCATAGGCGGGCAGGATATTGAAGAACGCAAAGCCGACTTTGATCGCGATCTGCACATAAATCATGCTGAGGATATCGCTGGTCTGCATCGCCCCGTAGAAGGCAATGAAGCAGAACAGGAAGCTGTCGATAATCACCGCGAAGAACGTACTGAGGAATATCCGCAGGTACAGGTACCTGGAGTTGGTCAGCTCCTTGATCTTGCACAGCAGGTAGGAGTTTATGTTCTCCGACACCAGGAACGACACCGAAGAGGCCACCAGCACCGACGACACTTGCAGGATCACGTCGGTATAAGGCCCATCCAGCTTCCAGCCCGGCAGCCCCGGCAGGAACGTGGAGCCATACAGCAGGATGATGATCATCGCGTTGCTGGCAAACGCAAACAGAATGGCTCGCCTGGCCAGGCGCAAGCCGAAATTTTCGTTGAGCAAGTCCACGATCAAAAAGGTCAGCGGGTACAGGAACGTGCCCGGCGTGACGATGATGCCCAAGGACTCCAGGTAAATCGGCTTGGTCGCGGCAATGCTGGTGAAGATATAGAAGGTGAACAGCAGCAAGTTCAGGATGATGTAGATCATCCAGGAGTTTTCATTGCGGTCGTTTATCTCGTAAGCGGTCAGTGCTCCGCCTTGGGAATAGAACTTCTTGTACAGGTTCTTGATTTCCATCTTGTTGAAGTTGTCCATCATTTCACTGCTGAGCACTTCACTCAGCTTGATCTTGAGGACCTTGCCGGTGGCGATCACCATGATCACCGCCAGGCGCTTGTCATTTTCAAAGCCCAGCAACTTGTATTTGCTGTTTTCAACGGCGCCCTCAGATGGTGTCATTGAAGCGCTCCTCAAGGATGTCGCCGATGACACACAACCGCTCTGAGTTCCCACAGGGTTCGAGGGTGATGAACAGCTTCTTGGTGGCGCGGTCGTACACCAGCTTTTCTTTATCGTCGCTCGACGAGCCTTTCTGCACGATCAGCAAGTCCCCAGGCTCATTAAGGCCGGGAATTCCGTGCTCCAGGCGCACGCCGATCAGGTTGCAGGCGCTGCCAAAGTAGTAGGTCAGTGGATGAAGCGTGGCCAGTTCACCGATGCGCTTGCCCAGGTTCTGCATGAGCAGGCTTTCCTTGAGCACAGGCACTGCCGCGGGGTTCTTGTTACCCAGTGGGGAAACGTTGCTCTCGATGACTTCCTTGGCCTCAAAACTGATGGTCTCGATTTCTTCGTAGGAGACGCCGAAGAAGTCCGAGATCTTGCGAATCGTCGACTGCTGTACGTTAACGACCTTGCCTTCCAGGATGTTGTAGATAGTCGTCCTGGTCAGGCCGGCGGCACTGCTTAGCGAAAGCTGGGTTTCGCCACGACTCTTGATCAAGTACTTGATGTTGCTCTTCAAGTGCTCGGTTTTTTCCCGTCTGTGTATCAAGTGCTCACCACTTCCATTTAGTCATCAGTCCATGCCGGCACAACCCAATGTTGCGGGTTTGGTGCAGTGAAAGTGTTGCATGCGCCCGCTATAACAATAAAGTACTGAGTGCAGGGATACGCCTTGGTGGTAAATCCGGCAACGGCTTTCTCGTCATACTCTTCTGAACGGCCTGCGCGAATCCCTCGCGCCTCTACAAGGAGTAGTCACCATGGTGCGTGTCAGTCGTCGATCCCTTCTCGCCCTGGGCGCGGCCCTGCCTGTGATGGGGCAGCTCAATTGGGCCGTCGCCAGCCCGGCGCCGACGAAATCTGACAAGGTGCTGCTCAATTACAATGAAAGCCCCTACGGTCCTTCAGACGCGGCTCGCCAGGCGATGCAGCGCGCGATAGCGGCGTCCGGACGTTACCCTTACGGCGATATGTACGCATTGGCCGCGCTGTTCGCCCAACAACAGGGCATAGCCGAAGAAAACGTCGGGGTATTTGCCGGCTCGATGGCCGCCCTGCGTTACGCGGTGCTGGCGTTCACCAGCCAGACCCGCGGCCTGGTGATGGCCACGCCGTCCTACGAAGTACCGCGCCAGGCGGCCGAGTCGATCAAGGCGCCGGTGCAAGAAGTGAGCCTCGACGCCCAGCATGCCCACGATGTGCCTGCCATGCTCGCGGCGGACCCACAGGCCGGCATGCTGTACCTGTGCAACCCCAACAACCCGACCGGTACGCTCACCTCGACCGAGGCCATCCGCCAAGCCCTGGCGCACAAACCCAAGGGCAGCGTGCTGGTAGTGGACGAGGCTTATATCGACTTCTGTGATGCCCCCAGTTGCGTGAGCTGGGTCAACGACCACGACGACCTGCTGGTGCTGCGCACGTTCTCCAAGATCTACGGCATGGCCGGTGCGCGCCTGGGCCTGGCGATCGGCCACCCGGCGCTGCTGGAGCGGTTGGCGGTGTTCGGCGGCGACAACGTCCCGGCCGGCGCCAGCTTGCTGGCCGCCCGTGCCAGCCTGGAAGATGCGCAACTGGTGGGCCAACGCAAAGCGCGCAATGCCAGGTTGCGCGATGAGACGATCGCTTGGCTCAAGGGCCGAGGCTTTACCTGCACCGTTTCCCACAGCAATTGTTTCATGATCGACGTGAAACGCCCGGCTGAGCAGGTGATTGAGCAGTTGGCGGCACAGGGTGTGCTGGTTGGGCGGGTGTGGAAGGACTGGCCGCATTGGGTGCGGGTGACGGTGGGCAACCCGCAGGAGATGCAGCGCTTTCGCGAGGCGTTCGCGGCGCAGGTCTAGGCCCAGTGTTTGTCATCCGCTGCCTGGACAGGTAAGCCAGGCATGCTTCATGCTCGACCGGGTCGAATGCTCAAGGAAGATACCCGTGGGACCTAATGGCCAACCCGATAAGAAATCGCCCATGCTGCCCGAGGAGATGCGCCGCTTGCTCGATGCCGAGCTGAGCCGCCGTGGCCTGGGGCACTTTGAGGTCTATCAGTGTGGGCCGCCGATGGACCAAGCGCAGATTGTGTCCAATTACCCTGAGGCCATGGAGCCTTCCGACACGGCCGACGATTTCTACCGGCGTGGCGAGCTGGTTTCATTGACCCGCACCCGGATCAAACCGTTTTTCTGGAGTGATGAACACCTGCTGGCCGTGGCCGATGAAGCGGTGCCGGTGCCGGGCCCCTACAAACCCGTTGGCGAGGGCGCCAGTTTTATCGTGCATGGCAATCGCGGCTTCTATTCGGTGCTCAATCTGTGCAGTTTCGGCGACGACCAGCAATTTCGCGAGACCGTGCTGGCCCATCAAAGTGAACTGCAGATGCTGTTGGTCTCGATGTACGACGAGGCCCTGGAAGATCACGCCGCGCCGGTCGCTCAACAGACGGTGCTGACCCCACGGGAAACCGAAGTATTGTCCTGGGTCAGCCTGGGCAAGACCTACAACGAAGTGGCGCTCCTGACCTCGATGACCTCCCATACGGTCAAGTTTCACATGAAGAATATCTTCGGCAAATTGCAGGTCACCAACGGCAAGTCAGCAATCGGCAAGGCCCTGCAATTGGGCTATATCCGCCACCCGGCCTGAGGTCGCAATCAGCACCTACCTGTCCAAATGGGTAGCTTGTTCGCCGCACAGTGCTGCATTAGGTTGCCCAGCTATGGAGTTTGGCGTCGGACACACCGGCGCCGCCATTGCCAAAGGACATTCGGATGAGCCGCTCTGTAGCTTTGCTCCACACCTGTGCCAGCGTGTTGCGCTGATGGGCACTTTTCACGCCTTGCGCGGCCTTAATGCGCGGTTGCAAGCACTGTTCATGATCACGCTGGTGTTCCGCATGGGCACTCTGGCGTTTCCTTTCTACGCGGCGTACCTGATTCATCAACACGCGATATCGGCGGGCACGGCTGGCCTGTTGGTCGGGGTATATGGCGCGGGCGCCCTGTGTACCGACCTGGTCATCGGCGCCGTGATCAAGCGGTTTTCGGCCAACCGGGTCATCCTCGGTTCGTTGGTGTTCAACGCGGTGTTGCTGCTGGTCATTCCCTCGGTGGAAAACCTGCTCGCGCTGTTCCTGTTGTCGTTTCTCTGGGGCGCTTGTTACGAAGCCTTCACACCGGCCGCGTTCTCCGAGACGGTGGCTCACAGCAACCTTGAGTCACGCAAAGTGGCGTTTTCGTGCAACCGGCTGGCGATCAACATCGGCATGGCCATCGGGCCGTTGCTGGGCAGCTTGATCTTTCTGCGCAATGCCGATGCGGTGTTCTACATCAATGCCGTGTTGTCCTTGCTGGCCTTCGCCGCCTGCCTGCGGTTCGGACGGCCCCGGCCAGCCACCCAAGACGCGCCCGTCGCCGGCAAGGGCGAGGGCTTGCCCGAGGTGGCGGCTCATGAGCGTTCGCGACTGCTGGTGATCCTGTTGGCGGCGCTGCCGGTGCACGTGGCATACGCACTGCCGCCGACTTTTCTGTCGGCGTACATCATCAACTACACCCAATTGCCGGCCTATTACGTGGGCATCATTTTCTTTATCAATGCTTTGCTGGTGATTGTGTTTGAAGTGCCGATCAACCTGCGCATGGCGCACTTGTCGAGCAGCCGCTCGCTGATCATCGGCTTCTTGCTGGCAGGCAGCGGTTTCTTCTTGATGGGCTTTGGTCAGGTCGGCGCGCTGTTGATGCTTGCTACGGTGTTATGGAGCCTTGGCGAGATGATTGTGTTCCCCGCGATCACCCACTATGTCAGCAGCATTTCCAGCCGCGACAGCGTGGGCCGCAACCTTGGATATTACTCGGCAGGCGTCAACATCGGCGTGATGATCGCGCCCTCGTTGGCGTTCATGTTATTGGCCCGGCCAACCTTGCCATCACCGTGGCTGCTGACAGGCTGCGTGTTGGTGCTGTTCGCAATCGCCGTGGGGATGATGAAAAGCTCGGGGGTGTTGTGGAACAAATCGGCGTAGACGGCAACCGGCGCTGCGCCTTGCACGCGCGCCGGGTTGCGTCAGCTATTTACTGGGCGGCGATGGCGTAGCCGTCAAACGCGCTTTGCTGTTGCAGCGCGGTCACGATGCTCTTGCGCGTGACCGGCTGCTCGGCGCCGCTGTTGTCGATGAAGGTTTCGCTCGCAAGCTCCGCCTCGCTGCCTTCGCCCACAAAGGTGAAGCCCAGGAACTCCAGCGCTTCGCGGTCCACGTTGAGCTTGGAGCGCGGCGTGCGCAGCGGCAGGGTGACGCTGATGCCATCCTTGCTGATCACAAACACTTCGGTGTCTTTCTTGGCGCGTGCAGCCTTGCCCTTGCCGGCGCTCGGGTTGCTGATGGCCTGGTGCGACTGGTTAAGCACCTTGAGGGCCAGGCCGTAGACCAGTTCCTGAAACTCTGGGTCGTCCTTGAAGCTGGACAGGATGCGGCTGATCGAGAACTGGCTGCTCAGGTGTTCCAGCGCGGCGTTGTCTGCGGCTTCGGCGTCTTTCAATTGCTTGAGCTGGCCCATCAGCTCATAGGCTTTGTCATCGTCAAAGGCATCATGGGCCTGGCGGATGGCAACGCGCAGCTCGCGGATCTGGTCGCTTTCCTTGGAGGTGTGAAACGCGTCCAGCACCATCTCGCTGATGATCTTGGCGGCTGGCACATGCTGTGAAAGATTGATGGCGTTTTCGTATTCGGCTTTGGCGTGCAGGGCGACTACGGATTCTTCGGCGGATTTTTCGGTGTAGGAATCAGACATTAAAATTTCACTGCGTAGTATGCGGAGAGACAAAAAAACGTCGGGCATTTTCAGCGGGTGAGGGGATCAGGTCAAGGCAGGCCGCTATTCGTCCAACTGTGTGAGACACGCCTGGAGAATATCCAGGCCTTCCTCCAACACCTCAGGCTCAATGGTCAGCGGGGCCAGCAAGCGTACGATGTGCCGCGACTTGCCGCTGGGCATCAGCAGCAAGCCCGCCTTGCGCGCCAGCTCCAGCAGTTGCGCCAGTTGCTTGGGGGCGGGTGTGCCGTCGGCATGGGCCAGTTCAATGCCCCGCATGGCGCCGACACCGGTAAGGCGGCCCAGGTAGGGCGACAGTTGTTGCGCGCGCCAGGCTTCATAGCGGCCCACAATCGCGGCCTCCTGCGCGACGCCCCACGCGTTCAGATGTTCATCGCTCATCACCTCAAGGGTCGCCAGCGCCGCCGCACAGGCGATGGGATTACCCGAGTACGTACCGCCCAGGCCGCCTTTGGGCAGGTTGTCCATCAGCGCCTTGCGCCCGACCACCGCCCCCAGTGGCATGCCGCCAGCGATGCTTTTGCCGAGCAGCAGCAGGTCCGGCTCGATGCCCAGGCGCGAGAAGGCGAAACGCTGGCCGGTGCGCCCGAAACCCGACTGGATTTCATCAATGATCAGCAGGATGTTGTGCTGGTCGCAGAAGCGCCGCAGAGCCTGTGCGAAATCAGTATCCAGGGTGAGAAAACCGCCTTCGCCCTGCACCGGCTCGATGATGAAGCAGGCCACATCGTTTACGTCGATTTCCACGCTGAACAGACGGTCCATGGCCTTCAGCGCTTCGGTGAAGGTCACGCCGTTATCGGTACTGGGGTAGGGCAGGTGATACACAGGGCCGGGCAGTACGCCCACCTTCTGTTTGTAGGGCGCGACCTTGCCATTGAGGTTGAGGGTTGCCAGGGTGCGCCCGTGGAAGGCGCCGTCAAAGGCGATCACCGCCGTGCGCCCGGTGGCACCACGGGCGATCTTCAGGGCGTTTTCGGCCGCCTCGGCGCCGCTGTTGGTGAGCATGCCGCTGACCGGGTATTCCACCGGGATAAAAGCGCTGAGACGTTGCATCAGCTCGATGTAGGGCGTATGCGGTGCGGCGTTGAACGCGTAATGAGTAAGCCGGGTGGCTTGCTCGCAAATCGCCGCCACCACGGCCGGGTGGCAATGGCCCAGATTGAGTACACCGATACCGCCGACAAAGTCGATGTAACGCTTGCCCGCCGTGTCCCAGACTTCGGCGTTTTTACCGTGGCTCAGGCTGATGGGATGAACGATGGAAATCGACTGACTGATGGTGGCGTGGCTCATGACGGGAAGACTCTGCGGTGGCGTGCGGGAGCTTATCTAAGCTGCGCGCCGGGCCTTGCCGCAAACGAAATAAAGTTGCCGGGTCATTCCACCTTGGAAGGAGCTGCGGCTATTCCGACACCCCATCCTTGCCCGCCGCCTTGGACCGATACAAGGCTTGATCGGCCCGCGCCATCAGCGCAGCCGGGGATTCCCCCATGCGCCGCTCTACTACGCCCAGGCTCAGGGTAACGTTCAAGGCACCCACGGGGGCTGCCTCCTTGATTTTATGGCGAATCCTTTCGGCCAGCTCTTTGGCCGTGTCCAGGCTGCTTTTGGGCAGCACCACCATAAATTCATCGCCGCCCCAGCGCGCCAGCAAGTCGCTTTTACGTACACAGGCTTCCAGCTGTTCCACTACCCGTATCAGGGTCTGGTCGCCGACGCCGTGGCCGTATTGGTCATTGATCGGTTTGAAGTCATCGACATCCATGGCCACCAGTGCCAAGGGTAGGCGGAAGCGCTCGGCACGGTCGCATTCTTCCAGCAGCACTTTTTCCAGGCGGTACCGGTTGGCGATGCGCGTCAGGGCGTCGCGCTCGGCCAAAGAGCGGTTTTCGTCCAGTTGCAATTGCAGTTGCTGGTTGACGCGTGACAACTCAAGGGTGCGCTCCGCGACTAGTGCTTCCAGGGACTGGTTGCGCTTTTGCAGCTGTTCGATAGAGCATTTGCGCGTATGAATATCGCGGTGTGCGCCCACCATGCGCGCCACGGAACCGTCGGGGTTGCGGGCAATGACGTAGCCACGGTCCTCGATCCACAGGTACGTACCGTCTTCTTTGCGACAACGGTATTCGGCCCGGTAATGAGGGGCGCGTTGGCAGATGTAGTCATCGAACCCGGCCATCACGCGGGGGTAATCCTCGGGGTGGATCACGTTCTCCCAGGTGAACACGCTGTTTTCCAGGGAGTGGTGGGAGTAGCCAAGCATTTCGTACCAGCCGGGGTTGCGGTAGACGAAGCCGGTGTTGGCGTTCCAGTCCCAGATGCCATCACTGACCAGTTCCATGATGGCGTGCAACAGGTCGACGTTAAGGTCGGACACCTCATTGCGTAGCGGTTCTTTGCCGGATGTATCGTCCATCTGCGCGCTTCCTGCGGGGGCTGGCGCCCAAGGCCAGTCATGGTTGAAGCCGATACTCCGTGGCTGGCGCTACTGTACATCGGCGCTTGCGCGCTTTGAATAGGGCAGGTGTGCTGCTTATGACGAGTGGCGAAACGCTATTTTTCTGGCGCCATCATCTTTGTCCGAGGCCTTCCATCCGCGTTGTGCTGGTAAATGGCCTGCGGTTGGCCCTGCTCATTGAAAAATACCTGGCCAATGCCTGCCGAGTTCCACAATCGCTCACCCGCTTCGGCGTGCTCGGGAATATAGGGCACCACCTGCATGGTGCGCCGGCGAGTAAACCAGTTGAGCGGCGAACGCGGGGAGTAGAGCCAGCGGTTGAGGCGGTCGAACCATTCCAGCAGGCGCGGCGGGAACTCATTCTTGATGCCGCTGCTGGTGATTTGCCAGATCTTGGGGCCGCCGTTGCGATGGCGGATGAGCACTTGGTAGACAAACGAGTAATGCACATCGCCGGAGAGGATCACGTAGTTACCCGGCGTGCGTGAGTGGCGGAAGATATTCAAAATCACTTGAGCGGCGCCGCGGTGAGCCATCCAGTTTTCGGCGTCCACCAGCAGGGGAAAGCCGCACCAGCTGAAGACCTTTTGCACCGTCTCGATCAGCTTGACGCCAAAGACCGGCGCGGGCGAGACAATGATGGCTGACGGGTGGTCCAGCAGCGCTTGTTGCAGTTCGCTCAAGGCTTCCCAGTCCAGCAGGCCAGAGGGTTGCTTGAGGGTGAACTCGCTGCGCCAGCGTCGGGTGCGGGTGTCGAGTACCACCAGCGCCGGGGTGGTGGGCAATACGTAGTGCCACTGCTGGAATTTCAGCAGGGCCTCCAGCAACGCGTCTTGCGCCGCCGCGTCGAGATGATTGGCCTGTACCTGGCCGGTCAGTGCCTGGGTTTGCCCCAGCAGTTCGCCAAATACCTGGGGCTGGTTGCCCCAGCCTTGGCATAGCAGATACGCCAGCAAGGCATTGCCGATGATGCGTTTGGAAAAGGGATGGCCGTAGGCGGTTTCCTCCCACTGCGCGCTAAGGTTCCAGTCGTCGGTGATGTCGTGATCATCAAACATCATCAGCGTCGACAGGTGCGCGAACACCCGGGCCACTCCAGGCAGACCGTCGCGGAACTGGTCGATGTGAACCTGTTCGCGGGCGTAGCGTTGTTGCTCTTGCGCGCTCAGCGGCGGCGGTTCTGGCGCGATCAGCGCCCAGGATGCTGGCGACCAGGCCAGCAGGTACATCGCGATCACTTCGGCAAAGGTCACCAGGTGATTGTCGGCGGTGCTGCTGGTGAAGATCGGCTTCTTCACGCCGCCGAAAAAGCGTTCGCGCAAGGTCTCGTTACTGTCCAGCGCAGGGAGCAGGTCGGCCCGGTGGTAATAGCTGGCGTGATGCCCATAAAGGCTGGCGCTGTCGCTCACCACCGCGCCCTCCAGGTACTCATCGAACAGGCCCAGGCGCGCAATCAGCCCATGAATGGCGCGCAGCATGGGCCCCGCGACATCGTCGGCGTAGATCTGGTCGCCATTCATCATCAATAAGGCTGGGCGGTCGAGCGGGGTGCGAGCATCCGCCAACAGGCGGTCGACACACAACAAGCCTTCGTCGGCGCGGTGGTGGGGTTTACGGCACGAGCCATGCACCAAGTGGTGGATGCGGCTATGCAGCACGAAGCTGGGCGTAGTGGCGTCGCCATACAGCAAGTGTGGTGCCCATTGTGCAATGCCGAGGCCGTCAATCAACAGGTCGTAACCGATGATTTCATCCTGTGGCAGGGCGTGGCTCAGGGCTATGTCGATCAGGTGGATAAAGGCATGGCGCCCGACGGGCACGACTTGGCAGTGCGTTGCATCGAGTGGGATATCCAGCGCCTCGCCCGAGGGTAATTGCAGCATCAAGGACAGTGGCAGGGCACGACTGCCCACCAACCAGATAACCAGGCGTTGCGGCTCCAGGCGTCTTAGCAAGGGGCCAGTGATCACGGCAGGCAGGATTTCGGGTTGACCCATGAAGAATGCAGCTCATACCAAGTGGAACTGGAGAGGATAACGCAGAGGATGTCAGTGTTTTGTTAACAGGGTGCAGCGCTGTGCGCTGCACTTGTCGCCGGTGGCTCGCAACGGTTTAAATCAGCTTGCCGCCTCCAATGGAGTCCAGACCCGAATTTTTGGATTTTGGTTGGGTGTGTTGCTCCTGTTGGTTGCTGTCAACCGGCGAAGAGGTGGGTGCGGGATTGGCTGGAGGCTGGTTATCTTTCATGCCTTGCTGGATGTTATAGCTGAAGCTGCTAAACGAATTGCCAACGATCATCGGTAAAACCCCTTACTCAATTGGAGGATGGTTATCGCATCAATACTCCCTTTGACTGCGCACTGATTGAGTGGAGCTGGCCGGTTTTTCGTTCCCGGCCATAGGTAACCAAATGTCTGGCTTGTAGGATTTGAGAGCGTTTCAAGCAGGCTTAGGCACCGTAAACCTGAATTCACTGCCGCGGCCCAATTCGCTTTCGGCCTCGATGCGCCCACCATGGGCCTGGACAATCCCCTGGGTGATATACAGCCCGAGTCCGCTGCCGGTGGGGTTGTTTTCAGTCTGGGTCCAATAGCGATCGAACACATGGGGCAGGTCGTCCGGCGCAATGCCTTCACCGGAGTCGCGCACCGAAAATACAATCTCCTCGCCGTTGCTCATGGCGCTGATGCCGATGTTGCCCTGACGCGGGGTGAATTTGATCGCGTTGCCGATCAGGTTTGACAGCACCTGGAACAAGCGCTCCGGGTCGGCTTTGATCTGCAGGCCAGGCTCGACATTGAACGACAGGTCGATGCCCTTTTCCGAGGCCAGGGGCGCCAGCAGCGAATACGCCTCTTCAAAAATCTGGCTGACGTCCAGCGCCACCGGCTTGACCACATAGCGGCCGGCCTCGATTTTCGAGGTGTCGAGCAAATCCTCCAGCAACACGTTCATGCGCCCGGCAGCCTGTTGCATGGTGTCGATGGCGGAAGAGATGCGCCGTGAAGTGTGGGGGCCATCGGAGCTGAAGGCTTTTTGCATCATGCCGCAGAGCATGGAGATGACGGTCATGGGGTTGCGCAGGTCGTGGGAAACCACCGCGACCAGTTCGTCCCGCGCACGCACCGCTTGTTGCTCGCGCAGCACCTGTCGGGACAGGTCGTTCTCCAGGGCCGAGCGGCGCAAATCATTGGCGGCAAACAGGTCGCCATGGCTCCATTTGGTGGAGATGCCGGCCATTTCCACTTTCCAGATTTCAAACGAGGTACGTGGGCGAAGGCGCATGCCCGCGTCGCAGGTTTCCAGGTTGAGCGGCTTGTTCGGGTCGCCACTCCAGTGGATGTTCTCTTTGACTTCCGGGCGAAACCACAACACGCCGTTATCCACAGGCTTGGGCAAGCTCATGGCAAGCACGCCGCTGGCCACGCTCTGATACTCGGCGGCAGGCGGATAAACCGAGACCAGGTTATGGCTGGAAAATACCGGTGCGCCGTTGCCCTGCAACCACTTGTGCAGCGCGCGTATCTGCGCCGGTTCCGGGCAGTTGCCGTAGCGGTGCAATTGTTTATCTTCGATGATCGCCACGCCACCAGAGAGGGTCAGGTCCATCAGCATTCGGCCTTGCTGGGCCAGGCCGTCGAATACGTTATTGGCAGAGGCCTTCATCGCCAGGTCCAGCAGCGCCAGCGCTTCGACTTTTTCTTCGCGCTGGCGGGTCAGCTCCAGGGTCTCCATGGCACTGATCTGCAATGACAGCACCTGGCCGATGGTCTGACAGGCCATGCGCAAATCGTTAGGCACCAGCAGTGGCTCGCGGTTGCCGCAGCTGATCAGGCCCCAGAGTTTGTCGCCCTTCATCAGTGAAATACTCATGGACGACAACACGCCCATGTTCTGCATGTACTGGCAGTGAATCGGCGACACGCTGCGCAGGGTGGCGAAGCTCAGGTCCAGGGGCTGGCCCGTGTCCGGGCGCAATTTGGGCAGCAGCGGTACCGGTTCGTAGGACGCATTCGGGATGATCCGTAGCCAGTTGGTGCGGTACAGCTCGCGAGCCTGTTCGGGGATGTCGGACGCGGGGAAGAACAGCCCGTTGAACAGCTCCATGGACGGCGCCGAAGCTTCGGCGATCACCTGGCCATGGCCTTCTTCTTCGAAGCGATAGATGAGCACCCGGTCATAACCGGTCATGGCCTGGATTTCGTTGACGCTGATGGTGTAGAGCGCCTGCAAGGTCTTTGCCGATTGCAGGCGATGCAGCATTTTGCCCAGGTCGCTGGTGCGGCCATTGTGCGCACGGGGTTTGAAATCCTTGAGCCGGGGTTCGAATTCCAGCACCAACACGCCCTGGTGGCGATGCAACAGGCCTTCGAACTGCTCACCCTTGAAGGTGATGAGCAGGGGCGGCGAGTCAAGGAATGCGCTGTCCTCGGCCATGGTTTGCACGGCCTGGGCGTACTCCTCGCCAATCAACCTGTGCAACGGTTGATTCAACAGCGCCTCGGGGGTGTGGCCGAACAACGTACCGACGTTGGCACTTACCTGAATGATGTTCAGGCCGGGCTCCGACAAGGTCAGCAGCACGCCGTGGGGCTGGATGGCCCCCGGAAAACGAATGGGTTCGTCGGCGCAGTTGGCAAGCAGCTCTTCAAAATCTTCGGGTTTCATAGCAATACCTCCTGGCTGTCGAGCCATTGCTCAAAGCCGCTGAATGTCGAACGGGCCGCCATCACCGCGCGCGCGGCGGTATGTGTATCCAGTGGCTGGCGGGCCAGATAATCGAGGAAATCTTTCCAGCGCCGTCCGGTCTCGGCGCCGTATACATTGAGAAAGGCACCGCCGTTGTCGGCGTTCACACCCAGGCGCAGGGCCATTTCCCGGCGCAGCACTTGGCCGCCCAGGGTGGCGCCTTCCAGGACATACAGGGCGCCGAGGCACGCAGCCGGTGTGTCTAATACGGGGAGTTGGGTACAGCGAGGCAGGGCATGGATGGCGTGGTCAGTCAGGCCGAGTGCGTGCAGGTCATGCACCAGTGTTGGCGTTTTCACACGCAACGCAGACTCATATCCCTCGGGAATCAAACCGCTGTCATACAGCGCCGCTTCCATTGGCTGATAAAAGCCGTAATACGCCTGCAGCAAGCGCCGATACCACTGGGCATCCAGGCGCTCGGAAAAAAACGGCAGGCGCTGTTCCAACGCCACATGCAGCAGGCCCGTGCCCGTGCGCAACGTTTCCAACAAGGAGGGCGCACTAACGTCATGGGCCTGTGAATGCATTCAATGAGCTCGAACTGTGGGCCTGTCGGCCATGAATGACGCGTGAAAATGGGCGACGATTCTACACAACTCATTGTCGTCAGCTGAACGCAGAAGCGAAAAGGCTGACCAGCGGATCAGAAAAGTCGCTCCCTGCACATTACATGACCGCAGACCGGGCCCTCAAGTTCGGTTGAAATGATATCGAGCTGCTATCAATGCAGGGGCAGGCCCTAGTGCATCAATGCCGTCTGCACGCACTCGAGCAAGTGGTCGGTACTCCACGGTTTGGGCAGAAACCGCACCGAACTGCCCAACTCGGCGGCGATTTTCGTATTGCCTGAGGTCAGCACCACCTGCACTTCAGGCCAGCGATGGGCGACCACACGGCTCAAGTCATAACCATTGAGCAAACCGGGCATTTGAATATCACTGACAATCAAATCCACCGGGTCATCGCCGCGCTCCAGGTAAATCATCCCTTCGTCTGCCGATGCAAACGATGTCACCACCGCACCAAAGTCTTCCAGCACATCCACCATCAACGCCCGAATGATCTCGTCGTCTTCCAATACCAAAATCGATGGCTGAGCCATGATCCTTACTCCACCATCAGGGGTTCAGTAAGGTGGAGTGGAAGGTGGCCGGATAGGTTCGATTGGATGTTTTTTAAACGATGGGTGGTCATTTGGCTGCTTGTGAACTCTGGGCGCGACAATCCGTTAAGGTGAACGCCACCCCGCCTTCCAAGGAATGCCATGTTCAACCGTAACCCGCTCGTGCCGGAACTGATCGTCACCCGCCTCAGCGCCAGCCTGGCGTTCTGGGTCGAACAGCTAGGTTTCGCCATTGCCTATCAGCGCGCAGAAGAAGGCTTTGCCTACCTCGACCTGCACGGCGCGCAAATCATGCTCGAACAATACGACCCCGATGCCGGCCAGTGGCTCACCGCACCGTTACAGTCACCGTTTGGGCGCGGCATCAACCTACAAATCGATGTGCCCGCCGTGGCGCCTATCCTGCAACGCTTGGCGCAACTCGGCTGGCCATTGTTCCGCGATGTTGAAGATGCCTGGTACCGAGCCGGTGACGTGGAGGCCGGGCAACGCCAGTTTATCGTGCAAGACCCGGACGGTTATCTGGTACGCCTGGTGGAGCGGCTGGGGGAAAGGCCGGTCGAACAGGCATAATCGACGGCAACAGCCGATAGGGAGACCTGAATGAAGTATGTGTTATTGAGCCTCGCCCTGACCGTTATCGCTGCCCCCGCGCTCGCTGCCGGCGACGCCGAGGCGGGCGGCAAACTCTTCACCAAGACCTGCGGCGGCTGCCACAGCATCGGTGAAGGCGCGCGGGGCGGTTTTGGCCCGGAACTGAACGGCATCATTGGCCGGCCTGCCGGTACTACAACGGACTACCAGTATTCGGATGCGATGAAAAATTCGGGCGTGGTGTGGACGCGGGAAAAACTGGCGGCCTACATTGAAAATCCGAAGTCGGTGGTGAGTGGCACGCGGATGATCTTCTGGGGGATCAGTGACCAAGAGAAGATTGAAAATATCCTGGCGTACTTAGCGACATTCCAGCCCAAGTGAGGCGCCCAGGCTGACACGCATCACCGCGCTCTGTCCTCTGTAGGAGCGAGCTTGCTCGCGAAAAGCTCACAGGCGTCGCATTCATTCAGGAAGCACGCGTCATCGTTGACGTTTTTCGCGAGCAAGCTCGCTCCTACAAAAAAGCACAGTGTGAGTGTTAGCCTGCATCCAAAGCCTACACACAAGTAGGACCGTTCTGATTTGCGCCAGACCTCGCCATTATCGGCAAAGTGTTTGCTACGTTCGTGTGAAAAATACGCTGGTTTTAGAAGGTCATATGAAGCTGGTTAAGGGCGTGGTGTTTGTCGTCGGGGTGGTTGTAGTGGCGCTCGGAGTGTTTAACGGTTTGGTGGTGGCCGTATCTGCGTATTTTGGGCCGTTTTACCAAGGGGATGCCGATCAGAGCAGGAATTTTGGGTTTTGGTTGGTTGGGAATGGGGTTGTGGTTTTGGGAGCGGCGTTGAGCGGGGCGGTTTGGTATGGCAGGCGTTTGAGTCGGGGGCGGGAATGATCGTGTACTTCGACGGGGTTGACGGGCGACTTAAAATTAGGCGAGCTGTGCGACGCTGAACCTGTGGCGAGGGAGCTTGCTCCCGTGACGGCCTGACAGCGGGCGTTGGTCTAGCTGACGCGCTGCGATCCAAATGTGGGAGCTGGCTTGCCTGCGAAGACGGCCTGACAGCTGACACAGTTATACCGAGTACATATCCATTCCTGAGGTAACGGCCACCTAGGGTTCCGCCCCAACGGTGGCTCACTTTTGAACAGCGATGTGGGTCAACTCAGCAGATGCTTGGAAATCAGCCGGGAGATTTCCACGATCGAGGTCTTGCCGGTGAATTCGAACTTCACCTTCCCCAACGAAGAAAAGTAAATCTCCAACTCCGAATCCAGATCAAACGTCCCTGAAGTTTCCACCGAGTACGCCACGATGTTCTTGTACGGCAATGAGGTGAAGTCCTTCTTGCTGCCGGTAATCCCCTGCACGTTCACCGCGATGATGCGTTTAGTGGTGAACACAACGCCGTCGCGCATGGCCTTGTACGCGTCGACCACTTCTTCGTCGTCCAGCAGCAGGGCCGATACGCGTTCGGCGTATTCGTTGTTTTGCTTGAGTTTGAAGAAGCCTTTGTTGTTGAAGTCGATCATGTGCCTGTCCTAGGTAAGTGGTGCCGCCGGTGTATGACGTTTTACTTGCGGATCTGTATCTAACGCCTGGGCCTGCAAGCCCCTAGCATGACGCTCAACACGACCGCGTCGGCGAAGGATTTCACGCTGGCAGCCTAAAAAACCAGGAGCCAATCCATGCCTGATATGTCCAGCTTGCTCGCCTACGGCCTGATTTCACTCGGCATGGTACTGACTCCCGGGCCGAACATGATCTACCTGATTTCCCGCTCCATCTGCCAGGGGCGCACGGCCGGGTTGATTTCTCTCGGTGGGGTGGCGCTGGGGTTTGTGGTGTATATGGTGTGCGCGGCGCTGGGTATCACGGCGTTGGTGATGGCGGTACCGTTTGCCTACGACGCGTTGCGGTTCGGCGGGGCGCTGTATCTGGTGTACCTGGCCTGGCAGGCGGTCAAGCCGGGTGGGCGCTCGCCATTCCAGGTGCGCGACTTGCCCAAGGACAGCCCGCGCAAGTTGGTGACCATGGGCTTGGTCACCAACCTGCTCAATCCCAAAGTGGCGGTGATGTATTTGTCGCTGCTGCCCCAGTTCATCGACCCGAATGGGCATGGCAGTGTGCTGATGCAATCCCTGGCGCTGGGTTCCCTGCAGATTGTTATCAGCGTGAGCGTCAACGCGGTGATTGCCTGCATGGCGGGTTCCATCGCGGTGTTCTTTGTCACCCGGCCGGGTTGGCAGGTGCTGCAGCGCTGGCTGATGGGGTCGGTGTTGATGGGCTTGGCGGTGCGGATGGCGGTGGAAGGGCGGCGCTAAATCTGCTTTCAGCGTGCCATGACGTTGACGATCACATGCAGGATGAATGCAGGTCCGTAGCAGGGGCGCCCGTGTTCATCTTCGATACGCCAGATCGAGGTGACCGTACAGGTCTCCCGCGGCGCTCCAAACTCCACCGTGATATGCACCGGCTGCCCAGGCAGGGTTTCGGCGATCGGCACCTCGCTGTCAAGGCTGCGCAGATGGCTGTCCATCACCACTTCCAGGGGCGCGCCTGTAGCCGTTCGACGGGCGATGACGTATTCACCGTCGACTCGTACCAAGCGTCGACCGCGCCAGGCGCGGGTGCCGACATTCTGGATCTCCCAGGTTTTCTGAAATGTTTCGCCTGGCAACACGACGGTCTGGTCGGGGGTGGTGACGTCGGCGTTGAATACCACAACGTCGCCAGGATCATGCAGGCCGATGGCTCGGTTGGTGGTTGCCATTGAATGGGCATCGACCGGCGAGCCGGACAAATCGGCGAAGTAGCGGAACAGCATTAAGGGGGACACCTGCAGCGCCTTGGCCAGTTTGATCAAGGTGCGTACCGACGGATCTTTTGAAATACCACCCGCCAATCCGTACAAATAGGTTCGTGAAATACCGGCTTCCTTAGCCAGGGTTGTCATGGACTTTCCCAGTTCCCGACTGCGTCGTATGACCAGTGCCTGGAGGGTGTCGCGGGTTTTGATGCTCATGTCCGTATGTGATCCCAATCCTTGAAAAAAATCGTCAACTTGTTCGCCAAAAAGGACAACTTGCTCGCCGTTGCGTGTATTGGACCGTGCACACTCGCAACCTGCTAGCGACGTTGTGAAGGACATGGATCGGTCCCTTTCTGTTTGACTATATCCAGTGTCGCGGTTTCTCGCATGCTTGCGAACCTGGTGTGTTGCATTCCTTTACAACTATCTTTGGATATAGCTATGTCTCAATTTAAAGCATGCTGCGAATCCATAGCCCGATCAGGCTTTGGCATCCTGCAAATTCCTGATGCGATGTTGCAGGACTACAAAAAGATCATTGATGGGTATTCGGCCATTCCCCAGGCCATCAAGGATGAATTTTCCTTTGCCCAGGACACAGATGGGTTTTTCCCTTTTGGCGCCGAGTACTCCCTTGCCGAGGATCACCCGGACCTGTGCGAGCGGTTTTGTTACTGGCCCGCCCACGCTTCAAAAAGAACCGCTTTCGAATTCACCCGAAGTACTTTCGTTGCCGCAGTCGGCAGTTATGAGCGACAGATGAGCGAGTTGGCCCAGGGAGTGATGGATGGCATTTGCGCGGAGTTTGGCGTTCAATCCTTGGCCCCCTTTCGCTCGGCATCGTACATCCAGTTGTGCGTCTATGGTCCACAGGCCAAAGACAGTTCTCGTAAATATGCCCAGGATCCTCATGAAGACGGGCATATGCTTTCGTTTATCAAGCCTACCCGCGAAGGGCTGGTTTTGATGAAAGGACGATCATTGGAGCCGGTGCGCCTTCTGGAGAACGAGGTCGCGGTGCTGGCGGGCTCCTTGCTGACAGAACTCTCTGATCATGCCGTGCCTGCCGCCTACCATGCTGTACTTGCACCTGGCAAACCGGTTGCCAGAAGCTCATTGATCTACTTTGCAAACCCCAATCCGGATCAGTTGCTAACGACCTTTTACCGCCAGAAACCTATTGATCTGGGCAGTACTGTGAATGCTCGTCATACCGGTTTCGGTAATCAACCGATTCAACTGCGCTAAATAGTCCTGGAGGGCTCGAACAGTCCATGTTTCCTCACTTCAATGCCCTTTACCTCGAAGGTTTGCTCTTGGGTATCGGACTGTTCGCTGCCCCTGGCCCGAAAGACACCTTGGTGATCCGCCAAGGTGTCGGACGCGGGCCGATCTGGGGCGTTGTCGCTATTTGCGTATTGGCCGATATTTTCCTGATCGCTTTCGGGGTCACGGGTTTAGGTTCGTTGTTGGGAAGTCGGCCTGAGGTGATGGCACTGTTGCTGTTGTCCGGCGCTGCCTATCTGCTTTGGTTTGGTGGCCAACGTCTGTTGGCTTGTATCCGGGATCAGTCCATGCCGGACGCTCAAGGCGGCAACTCGCAAAGAGGGCTGTTGCGCTCGGCGGTCATACTCGGCTTTGCCAACCCTTACGCCTGGCTCGATACCGTGGTGTTGATTGGTTCCATCGGTGCCACGAAACCTGCGGGCCAACAGGCGCTGTTCGCGACAGGCGCCATGACGGCATCACTCGTGTGGTTCGTGGTGTTGGCGCTGTGCTGTCAGCGATTGACGGTATTGTTTCGCAAGCCTGCGGTCTGGCGCTGGCTGGATGCAGGGGGGGCGGTGTTGATGGTTTACCTGGCCGTTATGCTGATCAACGATTCATTGCACATCTTTCAGATAGCCCTTTAGTACGGTCAGCGGGCAGGTCAACTCATCAAGACGAGCGATGTTTTGCACATCGGTGCATAGCCTTTGCAATTCACGCCCGAGAACGCTGTCTGCTCCACCCAATGCAATCAACGCCTGGGTGATGCACTCATCGAGCTTCAACTGGATCTCAGCCAGGTTTCCCTGGCGCACTAACAACCCGAACACCTCGCGATCATAGCCCTCCATCACGGGATCATCGCGCAGCAATGGGCTGCCGTGGTCAGTCTCATGCACCAGCTTCAACGCGAACAACGCAACCGCTTCAAGCGTCAACTCCATGGTCCCGCTACCTCCACTGCCACGCCTGGCACTTTTTTGCAGGCGAAAAAAAAGACCTTGAATTTCAAGGTCTTTCTTTAAGATGGTGCCCCGAGGGAGACTCGAACTCCCACTCCTTTCGAAAACGGATTTTGAATCCGCCGCGTCTACCAATTCCGCCATCAGGGCTCAATGGCGGCGAAGTATAGAGATGAGATTACCGTTGGTCAATCACGTTTCATGGTCTATTTTCACTATTTCCGCTAGACTTCCCGGCCCTGCTAGACGAACCCCATCATGCGCGTTGCTGACTTTACTTTTGAGCTCCCTGATTCGCTGATCGCTCGCCACCCTTTGGCCGAGCGTCGCGCCAGTCGACTGCTGACCCTGGACGGGCCCAGCGGTGCCCTCGCACACCGTCAATTCACTGATTTGCTTGAGCATTTGCGCCCAGGCGATCTGATGGTTTTCAACAATACCCGGGTGATTCCGGCGCGGCTGTTTGGCCAGAAAGCGTCCGGCGGCAAGCTGGAAATCCTGGTGGAGCGGGTGCTGGACAGCCATCGTGTGCTGGCCCATGTGCGCTCCAGCAAGTCGCCCAAACCGGGGTCGAGCATCCTGATTGAGGGCGGTGGCGAAGCCGAGATGGTCGCGCGTCACGATGCCTTGTTCGAGCTCAAGTTTGCTGAAGAGGTGTTGCCGCTGTTGGAGCGTGTCGGCCATATGCCGTTGCCTCCTTATATAGACCGCCCCGACGAAGACGCGGACCGCGAGCGCTATCAGACCGTGTACTCACAGCGCCTCGGCGCCGTCGCCGCACCGACTGCCGGGCTGCATTTCGACCAGCCACTGCTGGATGCGATTGCTGCCAAGGGCGTCGAAACCGCCTATGTGACCCTGCACGTGGGGGCCGGGACGTTTCAGCCGGTGCGTGTGGATAACATCGAAGACCACCATATGCACAGCGAATGGCTGGAAGTCAGCCAGGAAGTAGTGGATGCGGTGGCGGCGTGCAAGGCGCGGGGCGGTCGGGTGGTGGCCGTGGGTACCACCAGCGTGCGTTCGCTGGAGAGCGCGGCGCGTGATGGCGTGCTCAAGCCGTTCAGTGGCGACACCGATATCTTTATTTTCCCAGGGCGGCCATTCCATGTGGTCGATTGCCTGGTCACCAACTTCCATTTGCCCGAATCCACGCTGTTGATGCTGGTGTCGGCATTTGCCGGTTACCCGGAAACCATGGCTGCCTACCAGGCCGCCATCGCCAACGAGTACCGTTTTTTCAGCTACGGTGATGCGATGTTTATCACCCGTAACCCGGCGCCGCGCGGCCCTGAGGACAACTTATGAGTCGTATGTCGTTTGAATTGCTCGCTACGGACGGCAAAGCCCGTCGCGGTCGCCTGACCTTCCCGCGTGGCACTGTGGAGACCCCGGCGTTCATGCCGGTCGGCACCTATGGCACCGTCAAGGGCATGTTGCCCCGTGACATCGTCGCCACTGGCGCCGAAATCATTCTCGGCAACACCTTCCACCTGTGGCTGCGCCCGGGCACGGAAGTGATCAAGAAGCATGGCGACCTGCATGACTTCATGAAGTGGCAAGGCCCGATCCTCACCGACTCTGGTGGTTTCCAGGTGTTCAGCCTGGGCGCCATGCGCAAGATCAAGGAGGAGGGCGTGACCTTCGCCTCGCCGGTCGACGGCGCCAAGGTGTTCATGGGCCCGGAAGAGTCGATGCAGGTACAGCGCGACCTGGGTTCGGACATCGTGATGATTTTCGACGAGTGCACGCCGTACCCGGCCGATGAAGACGTGGCGCGTATTTCCATGGAGCTGTCGCTGCGTTGGGCCCAGCGTTCGAAGAACGCCCATGGCGACAATACGGCGGCGCTGTTCGGTATTGTCCAGGGCGGCATGCATGAAAGCCTGCGCAAACGCTCGTTGGAAGGCCTCGACAAGATCGGCTTTGACGGCCTGGCCATCGGCGGTTTGTCGGTGGGCGAGCCCAAGCACGAAATGATCAAGGTGCTGGATTACCTGCCGGGCCTGATGCCCGCAGACAAACCTCGTTACCTTATGGGCGTTGGCAAACCGGAAGATCTCGTAGAGGGTGTGCGCCGCGGTGTGGACATGTTCGATTGCGTGATGCCAACCCGTAATGCCCGCAATGGGCATCTGTTCATCGATACAGGCGTGCTGAAGATCCGTAACGCGTTCCATCGCCATGATGATTCGCCGCTGGATCCTACCTGTGACTGCTACACCTGCCAGAACTTCTCCCGTGCTTATCTGCACCATCTGGACAAGTGCGGAGAAATGCTGGGTAGCATGTTGAATACCATCCACAATTTGCGTCATTACCAAGTCCTGATGGCTGGTTTGCGCGAGGCTATTCAACAGGGTACATTGGCCGCCTTCGTCGATGCCTTCTATGCCAAGCGTGGCCTCCCTGTGCCGCCCTTGGACTGAGTTTTCCGACCCTAAGATTCACTATTTGCAACTGGAGTGCTAAATGAGCTTTTTTATCTCTAACGCCATGGCTGACGCCGCTGCGCCTGCTGCTGCCGGCCCTATGGGCGGTGGTTTCGAGTGGATTTTCCTGGTCGGCTTCCTGGTCATCTTCTACCTGATGATCTGGCGTCCACAGGCCAAGCGGGCCAAAGAGCAGAAAAACCTGCTGGGCAGCCTGCAAAAAGGCGACGAAGTCGTGACCACTGGCGGCATCGCCGGCAAGATCACCAAGGTTTCCGATGCTTTCGTGGTACTGGAAGTCTCCGACACCGTGGAAATGAAGTTCCAGAAGGGCGCCATCGCCGCCACGCTGCCTAAAGGCACGCTCAAAGCGATCTAAGTAACAACCTTTACCAATCGACGGGGCGCGCAAGGCGCCCCGCGTTATAAGCGGGCGGCGTGATGCTGAACAAATACCCTCTGTGGAAATACGTACTGATCCTGGCGGTGCTGGCGATCGGTTTTATTTATTCCGCTCCCAATCTCTATCCTGATGACCCGGCTATCCAGATCTCTGGCGCCAGCACTTCGCTGCAAGTCAATCAGGCAGACCTGGACCGTGCGAGCAAAGCGCTCAACGACGCGGGTATCCAGGTTAAAGCGGCAACCTTGGCGGCTGGATCCAAAGGCGGCTTGTTGCGCCTGACCAAGCAAGAAGACCAATTGCCGGCCAAAGATGTCGTACGCAAGGCCATGGGTGACGACTACGTTGTCGCGCTCAACCTGGCCCAGACCACGCCACAATGGCTGCGCAGCATTGGCGCGCACCCGATGAAGCTGGGTCTGGACTTGTCCGGTGGTGTGCACTTCCTGCTGGAAGTCGACATGGACAAGGCCCTGGACGCACGTCTGAAGGTCTACGAAGGCGACGTGAAGAGCCTGCTGCGCAAAGAGAAGCTGCGCTATCGCAGCCTGCCGCAGCTCAACGGTGCCATCCAGCTTGGTTTTGCTGACGAAGCATCCCGCGAACAGGCCCGTGCGCTGATCCGCAAGAACTTCAATGACTTCGACATCGTACCGGCCGACCTCAATGGTCAAGCGGTACTGCGCCTGGCGATGAGCCCGGCCAAGATCGCGGAAATCCGCGAATACTCCATCAAGCAGAACTTGACCACGGTGCGTAACCGCGTCAACGAGCTGGGTGTGGCCGAGCCGATCGTGCAGCGCCAGGGTGCCAACCGCATCGTGGTCGAGCTGCCGGGTGTACAGGACACCGCTGAAGCCAAGCGTATCCTCGGCAAGACCGCCAACCTGGAGTTCCGTCTCGCGGCAGACCCAGGCGCTACGCGTGCCACTTCCGAAGAGTTCGAATTCCGTGAAGGCAACCGTCCTCCTGCGTTGATCGAGCGTGGTTTGATCATCACCGGTGACCAGGTGACCGACGCCAAGGCCGGTTTCGGCGAGCACGGTACGCCTGAAGTGAACATCCGCCTGGATGGCCATGGCGGCGAACTGATGAGCCGCGCCACGCGCAGCAACGTCGGTCGCAGCATGGCAGTGATCTTCATCGAGCAGCGCCCGGTGACCACCTACACCAAGCAGATGGTCAACGGCGTCGAGAAAGACGTGCCGGTGCAGACCTTCAAGGAAGAGAAGAAGATCATCAGCCTGGCGACCATCCAGTCGCCGCTGGGTGCTCAGTTCCGTATCACTGGCCTGAACGGCCAGGGCGAGTCGTCCGAGCTGGCGTTGCTGCTGCGTGCCGGTGGCCTGGCTGCACCGATGTACTTCGCTGAAGAACGTACCATCGGTCCGAGCCTGGGTGCCGACAACATCACCAAGGGTGTCGATGCGGCGCTGTGGGGCATGTTGTTCGTGTCGCTGTTCATCATCGCCATCTACCGCTTCTTTGGTGTGATCGCCACCGTTGCCCTGGCGGGCAACATGGTGATGTTGCTGGCTCTGATGTCGTTGCTGGGTGCCACACTGACCCTGCCAGGTATTGCCGGTATCGTACTCACCATGGGTATGGCGGTGGATGCCAACGTGCTGATCTTCTCGCGGATTCGTGAAGAGATCGCCGCCGGCATGACCGTGCAGCGTGCAATCAACGAAGGCTTCGGCCGGGCATTTACCGCGATCCTAGACTCCAACCTGACCACACTGTTGGTCGGCGGGATTCTCTTCGCTATGGGCACAGGCCCGGTGAAAGGTTTTGCGGTGACCATGTCCCTCGGGATCTTTACCTCGATGTTCACGGCCATCATGGTGACCCGCGCAATGGTCAACCTGATCTTTGGCGGGCGTGACTTCAAGAAGTTGTGGATTTAAGGGGCTGCCATGTTACGTACAATCAACTTCATGGGCGTTCGCAACGTTGCGTTCGGCGTCACCGTGCTCCTTACCGTTCTGGCGTTGTTCAGCTGGTTCCATAAGGGCCTGAACTACGGCCTGGACTTCACCGGCGGTACGCTCATCGAGCTGACCTACGAGAAGCCGGCCGACGTTACCCTGGTGCGCAACGAGCTGGTCAAGGCCGGCTATCACGAAGCCGTGGTACAGAGCTTTGGTGCCACCACCGACCTGCTGGTGCGTATGCCTGGCGAAGACCCGCAACTGGGTCACCAGGTAGCCGAGGCCTTGCAGAAGGTGGGCGGCGACAACCCTGCGTCGGTCAAACGCGTCGAGTTCGTCGGCCCGCAAGTGGGTGAAGAGCTGCGCGACCAGGGCGGCCTCGGCATGCTGATGGCGCTGGTCGGCATCATGATCTACCTGGCGTTCCGCTTTCAGTGGAAGTTCGGTGTCGGCGCCATTGTGTCGCTGATCCACGACGTGGTCGTCACCGTGGGCATCCTGGCCTACTTCCAGATCACCTTCGACCTGACCGTACTGGCGGCCGTGCTGGCGATCATTGGTTACTCGCTCAACGACACCATCGTGGTATTCGACCGGGTTCGTGAGAACTTCCGTGTACTGCGCAAGGCGACGTTGATCGAGAACATCAACATCTCCACCACCCAGACCCTGCTGCGGACCATGGCGACGTCGATCTCCACCTTGCTGGCGATTGCTGCGCTGATGATCTTCGGCGGCGACAACCTGTGGGGCTTCTCCCTGGCGCTGTTCATCGGTGTTCTGGCGGGTACCTACTCGTCGATCTACATCGCCAACGTGGTGCTGATCTGGCTGAACCTCAACAGCGAAGACTTGATCCCTCCTGCCGCTACCGACAAGGAGGTTGACGACCGTCCTTGATGGGCGCTTGTTGATCCGCTGTTACAAGAAAGGCGCGAGTATTGAACTCGCGCCTTTTTTTTTGCTCCAAGGCTGGGTATAGCGCGGATCTTTCGGTCCGCTTGTGATGGTCAGGAGGTTCATGTGAACAAGTCGTTGCTGGTTGGTGCGGTATTGGGTGCTGTCGGTGTGACTGCCGGAGGCGCTGTTGCCACCTACAGCCTGGTAAAAAGCGGCCCTGAGTATGCGCAAGTACTGGCGGTACAGCCGGTGAAAACCCAGATCAAAACCCCGCGTGAGGTCTGCAAGGACGTCACCGTGACCCGGCAGCGTCCGGTGCAGGACCAACATCAAATCGCCGGTACCGTGGTGGGCGCCCTCGCAGGTGGCCTGCTGGGCAACCAGATTGGTGGTGGTAATGGTAAGAAGCTGGCCACCGTGGCCGGTGCAGTCGGTGGTGGCTACGCCGGTAACAAGGTTCAGGAAGGCATGCAGAACCGCGATACCTACACCACTACTCAAACTCGCTGTAACACCGTTAACGACATCAGTGACAAGGTGGTCGGTTATGACGTGCGTTACAACCTGGATGGCAAGGAAGGTACCGTGCGTATGGAGCGCGACCCTGGCAGCCAGATCCCGGTGGACAAGGAAGGCCGTCTGATCCTGGGTCAGAACCAGCAATAATTGCTGGGCAGTCACCGTTCAAAATGTGGGAGCGGGCTTGCTCGCGAAGGCGTACTGTCAGTCGGTAGATGTTTTGACTGGCCCACCGCATTCGCGAGCAAGCCCGCTCCCACATTGGGTATGTGCTGTGGCAGAAAATGCTGCATTACCCAAATGCCAGGCAAAAAAAAGCACCCCGAGGGGTGCTTTTTTTGTGCTCGCTCGCTTAACGCTTCAGCGAAGCCGGCAGGTGCGGCTGGATCGCCGTCAGTACTGCCTTGAAGCATTTGGTGTTGCCAGCCACGACGTGGCCTTTCTCCAGGAAGTCATGACCACCGGTGAAGTCGCTCACCAGGCCACCTGCTTCTTGAATCAGCAGGGCGCCAGCAGCCATGTCCCACTCGGACAGGCCCGACTCCCAGAACGCATCAAAACGACCGGCGGCTACATACGCCAGGTCCAGGCTGGCTGCACCGGCGCGGCGGATGCCGGCGGTCTGGCCAACCAGGGCGCGGAACATGCCCAGGTAGTTTTCCAGGTTGTCCATCTGGTCGTCGCGGAATGGGAAGCCGGTACCCAGCAGAGCGCCTTCCAGGCTGGTACGGCCGCTGACGCGCAGGCGGCGGCCGTTCAACTGGGCGCCACGGCCACGGCTGGCGGTGAATTCTTCCTGGCGAACCGGGTCCAGCACAACGGCGTGTTCCAGGCGGCCACGGTATTTGCAGGCGATGCTCACGGCAAAGTGCGGGATGCCGCGCAGGAAGTTGGTGGTGCCATCCAGTGGGTCGATGATCCACAGGTAGTCTTCGCCTTCGCCGCTGCCTTTGTGCAGGCCGGTTTCTTCGCCGAGGATGCCGTGGGTAGGGTAGGCCTTGCGCAGGGCGTCGATGATTTTCTGTTCGGCGGCGCGATCCACCTCGGATACATAATCCTTGGCGTCTTTTTCGTCGACCTTGATGGTATCCAGGCGCTCGATGGAGCGGAAAATCAATTCACTGGCGCTGCGGGCGGCGCGCAGCGCGATATTCAGCATGGGCTGCATGGATAGGTCACCTAAGGTTGTTAAAGAAAGCCGAGCATTCTAGCAGAAACTTTCTTCAGGTGAAGGACGACGTTCGCTTTCATGGCATAACCTTAGGCGGTTCTGTAAGATTTGCTCCCCTTTCCTGTGTCCGCGAGCGCCTCCCTTGCTGCAAAACATTCGTGTCGTCTTGGTCAATACCAGTCATCCCGGCAACATCGGCGGGGTGGCGCGAGCCATGAAAAACATGGGGCTGACGCGCCTGGTGCTGGTCGAACCGCGGGTATTCCCGCACCACGAGGCGGATGCCCGTGCGTCCGGCGCCAATGACGTGCTCGAAAATGCCCAGGTGGTCGCCACCTTGGAGGACGCCCTGGTCGGCTGCAATCTGGTGCTCGGCACCAGCGCCCGTGACCGGCGTATTCCTTGGCCGCTGCTGGACCCGCGTGAGTGCGGCACCAAAGTGGTGGAGGAGGCTGTTGGCGGCGCTGAGATCGCCTTGGTATTTGGCCGTGAAGACTCCGGCCTGACCAACGAAGAACTGCAGCGATGTCATTACCACGTGCATATCCCCTCAGACCCTGAGTTCAGTTCGCTGAACCTCGGGGCTGCGGTGCAGGTGCTGACTTATGAAGTGCGCATGGCCTGGCTGGCTGCTGCCGGCCAGCCGAGCAAAGTGGAAAAGGAAGAGGTTGCCTCGACCAAAAGTGGCGAGCTGGCCACCATGGACGAGCTGGAACGGTTCTATGAGCACCTGGAGCAAACCCTGGTCGCCATCGAATTCCTCGACCCTGAAAAGCCACGGCACTTGATGGCGCGCCTGCGTCGCTTGTATGGCCGCAGCTCGGTGAGCCGAGCTGAAATGAACATATTGCGTGGCATCCTCACGGAAACCCAGAAAGCGGCCCGTGGTGAGCTTCTTAAGCGGAAGGATTAAAAATGTTCGAGCGTTTGCGAGAAGATATCCAAAGTGTTTTCCACCGTGACCCGGCGGCGCGCAACGCCTTTGAAGTGCTGACCTGCTACCCGGGCATGCACGCGATCTGGATCCACCGCCTGTCCGGCGCCCTGTGGGGCATGGGCTGGAAATGGCTGGCGCGGCTGGTATCGAACTTCGGGCGCTGGTTGACCGGTATCGAGATCCACCCGGGTGCCAAGGTGGGCCGTCGGTTCTTTATCGACCACGGCATGGGCATCGTGATCGGCGAAACGGCCGAGATCGGCGATGACGTCACCCTCTATCAAGGCGTGACCCTGGGCGGCACCACTTGGAACAAGGGTAAGCGCCACCCAACGCTGGGCGATGGCGTGGTGGTAGGGGCGGGCGCCAAGGTGCTCGGGCCGTTTACCGTGGGTGCTGGCGCCAAGGTTGGCTCCAATGCGGTGGTGACCAAGGCTGTGCCGCCGGGTGCCACGGTTGTAGGTATTCCAGGTCGCATCATCGTCAAGCCGCAAGTCGGTGATGAGCAAGAGGCCAAGCGCAAGGCAATGGCCGAGAAGATTGGCTTCGATGCCTACGGCGTCAGTGAGGACATGCCCGACCCGGTGGCTCGCGCCATTGGCCAATTGCTTGATCATCTGCAGGCGGTAGACGGCAAGCTGGAGGGCATGTGCGGTGCGCTGAAGGAGCTGGGCAGCCCGTACTGTGCCAAAGACCTGCCTGAACTGCGCGAAGAGGATTTTGCTGAAATCAAGGACGAGGCCGCTACCACCAAGGCAGGCTGAATGCGGTCTCTTGTGGGAGCTGGCTTGCCTGCGATAGCTGTCTATCAGCTTGCTTATAGGTTGCTGGCCCACCGCAATCGCAGGCAAGCCAGCTCCCACATTTGATCTCCATTGGCTCGGTGGTCTTGCAGCAGGCCTGGTTGCGCTGTTCGATCCCACCCCATCCTGCTATGATTCGCGCGCCCTTTTTACGGGTAATCCTGACTAAAGTACTAGGTCTTATAGTTGACTTAAATACTCGGGAATCGCATACTTGCTCCCATTCTGAAACACCTTGGTACTTGTCCATGAGACTGACTACAAAAGGCCGATACGCGGTGACCGCCATGCTCGACTTGGCCTTGCACGCGCAAACTGGGCCGGTGTCCCTGGCCGATATCTCCGAGCGCCAAGGCATTTCCCTGTCCTATCTCGAGCAGTTGTTCGCCAAATTGCGCCGTAGCAATCTGGTTTCCAGCGTTCGCGGTCCGGGTGGTGGCTATCAGTTGTCCCGCGACATGCAGGGCATTCAGGTGGCCCAGGTGATCGACGCGGTCAACGAATCCGTCGATGCCACCAAATGCCAGGGTTTGGGTGACTGCCATGCCGGCGACACCTGCCTGACACACCACTTGTGGTGTGACTTGAGCCTGCAGATCCATGAGTTTTTGAGTGGTATCAGCTTGGCTGATCTTGTGACTCGCCGTGAGGTGCAAGAAGTAGCCCAGCGTCAGGACCAGCGCCGTTGCAACACCAAGGCGCCGCGTCTGGACAAGATCGAAGCGTCCGCCGTCGAGTGACAGCCGAAGAGCTAACGGCACGCCAGCCAGCCTGATTTAGGAGAAAGTCCATGAAATTGCCGATTTACCTTGATTACTCAGCGACCACCCCGGTTGATCCGCGTGTCGCGCAAAAAATGAGCGAATGCCTGCTGGTCGACGGAAACTTCGGCAACCCGGCCTCCCGTTCCCACGTATTCGGCTGGAAAGCCGAGGAGGCGGTCGAGAACGCTCGTCGCCAAGTCGCTGACCTGGTCAATGCCGACCCGCGCGAAATCGTCTGGACCTCCGGTGCCACCGAGTCCGACAACCTGGCTATCAAGGGCGCGGCGCATTTCTACGCGACCAAAGGCAAGCACCTGATCACCACCAAGATTGAGCACAAGGCTGTCCTGGACACCATGCGCCAACTGGAGCGTGAAGGTTTCGAGGTCACCTACCTCGAGCCGACCACCGACGGTATCGTCACCCCGGCCATGATCGAAGCCGCGATGCGTGAAGACACCATCCTGGTTTCCGTGATCCACGTGAACAACGAAATCGGCACCATCAACGACATCGCCGCCATCGGCGAGCTCACCCGCTCCAAGGGTGTGTTGCTGCACGTCGACGCTGCTCAGTCCACCGGCAAGGTCGATATCGACCTGTCCAAGCTGAAAGTCGACCTGATGTCGTTCTCTGCCCACAAGACTTACGGCCCTAAAGGCATCGGCGCGCTGTACGTGAGCCGCAAACCTCGCGTGCGCATCGAAGCCACCATGCACGGCGGCGGTCACGAGCGCGGCATGCGTTCGGGCACCCTGGCGACCCACCAGATCGTCGGCATGGGCGAAGCCTTCCGTGTAGCCAAGGAAGACATGGCTGCCGAAAACGTGCGTATCAAGGCCCTGAGCGATCGCTTCTACAAGCAGGTCGAAAACCTTGAAGAGCTGTACATCAACGGCAGCATGACCGCCCGTGTACCGCACAACCTGAATTTGAGCTTCAACTACGTCGAAGGCGAGTCGCTGATCATGGCGCTCAAGGACCTGGCGGTATCGTCCGGTTCGGCCTGCACCTCGGCGTCCCTTGAGCCTTCGTACGTACTGCGCGCCCTGGGCCGCAACGACGAACTGGCACACAGCTCGATCCGCTTTACGTTCGGCCGCTTCACCACCGAAGAGCAAGTCGACTACGCCGCGCAGAAGGTCTGCGAAGCCGTCAACAAGCTGCGCGTTCTGTCGCCACTGTGGGACATGTACAAAGACGGTGTCGATATTTCCAAGATCGAGTGGGCGGCACACTAACTATAGAAGCCGCCCCCCAAGCTCTGTAGGAACGTGGCGGAAAACGCAGGCGTTTCTACAGGGTTCCAGAGCGGCCCTGATGAGTGAGGATTCAGTACCATGGCTTACAGCGAAAAGGTCATCGACCACTACGAAAACCCGCGCAACGTCGGCAAGATGAACGCGGAAGATCCTGATGTCGGCACCGGCATGGTCGGCGCTCCGGCGTGCGGCGATGTGATGCGCCTGCAGATCAAGGTCAACGATGCTGGCGTTATCGAAGACGCCAAATTCAAGACTTACGGCTGCGGTTCGGCCATCGCCTCCAGCTCCCTGGCGACCGAATGGATGAAAGGCAAGACCCTGGATGAGGCTGTCACCATCAGCAACACCCAGCTGGCCGAAGAACTGGCGCTGCCGCCAGTGAAAATCCACTGCTCGGTACTCGCGGAAGACGCCATCAAGGCAGCAGTTCGCGACTACAAGCAGAAGAAAGGCTTGATCTAAGCATTTGGCGACGAGTAAGGAGTCAACGATGGCTATCAGCATGACAGAAGCGGCTGCGCAGCACATTCGCCGCTCCCTGAATGGGCGCGGTAAAGGTGAGGGGATTCGTCTGGGTGTACGCACCACGGGCTGTTCCGGCCTTGCCTACGTGCTGGAGTTTGTCGACGAGGTGGTTGCAGAGGATCAGGTGTTCGAAAGTCACGGCGAAAAGGTGATTATCGACCCGAAAAGCCTGACCTACCTGGACGGCACCGAACTCGATTTCGTCAAGGAAGGGTTGAACGAAGGCTTCAAGTTCAACAACCCTAACGTGCGCGGTGAGTGTGGCTGCGGCGAAAGCTTCAACATCTGAGGCTACTCGTGGGTACTCCTTGTCATTTCGCTTTATTCGAGCTGCAGCCGAGCTTTCGGCTGGACCTTGAGCAGCTTGCTACGCGCTACCGTGAGTTGGCGCGTGGCGTGCATCCGGACCGCTTTGCCGACGCTTCCGAGCGTGAGCAACGCTTGGCGCTGGAGCAATCGGCCAGCCTCAACGAAGCCTATCAGACGCTCAAAAGCCCCCCGAAACGCGCGCGTTATTTACTGGCGATGAAGGGCGGTGAGTTGCCGATGGAAGTCACCGTGCATGATCCGGACTTCCTGATGCAGCAGATGCAGTGGCGCGAAGAGCTCGAAGACTTGCAGGACGAAGCCGATGTGGCTGGCGTCGTGGTCTTCAAGCGCCGTCTGAAGGCGGCCCAGGATGAGCTCAACGAAAGCTTCGCAGCCTGTTGGGATGATGCGGCGCAACGCGAACAGGCCGAACGCCTGATGCGGCGCATGCAATTCCTCGACAAGCTCACCTACGAAGTGCGCCAGCTAGAAGAGCGCCTCGACGATTAACCCAGTGCTGCCCGTGATGCACGCCTGATAGACAGATAAGACCTGATTACCATGGCTCTACTGCAAATCGCCGAACCCGGCCAAAGCCCTCAACCGCACCAGCGTCGCCTGGCGGTCGGGATTGACCTGGGCACCACCAATTCCCTGGTTGCTGCCTTGCGCAGCGGCCTGTCCGAGCCATTGCCCGATGCCGATGGGCAGGTGATCCTGCCGTCCGCCGTGCGTTATCACGCCGACCGCATCGAAGTGGGCGAATCGGCCAAGCTGGCCGCGTCCGCAGACCCCTTGAACACGGTGTTGTCGGTCAAGCGCTTGATGGGTCGTGGGTTGTCCGACGTCAAGCAATTGGGCGACCAACTGCCGTACCGCTTTGTCGGCGGTGAATCCCATATGCCGTTCATCGACACCGTCCAGGGGCCCAAGAGCCCGGTGGAAGTGTCGGCTGATATCCTCAAGGTGCTGCGCCAGCGTGCAGAAAGCACCCTGGGCGGTGAGCTGGTAGGGGCGGTGATCACTGTGCCGGCGTATTTCGATGACGCCCAGCGCCAAGCCACCAAGGATGCGGCGAAACTTGCCGGCTTGAATGTGCTGCGCTTGCTCAACGAGCCGACTGCGGCGGCGGTGGCCTACGGCCTCGATCAGCACGCTGAAGGCCTGGTCGCTATTTATGACCTGGGCGGCGGCACCTTCGATATTTCGATCCTGCGCCTGACCGGCGGTGTGTTTGAAGTGCTCGCGACCGGCGGCGACAGCGCCCTGGGTGGCGATGATTTCGATCACGCTATTGCTGGCTGGATCATCAGCAGTGCTGGCTTGTCGGCCGACCTGGACCCAGGCGCGCAGCGCAACCTGCTGCAAACTGCCTGCGCGGCCAAAGAGGCGCTGACTGACGCTGCTTCTGTTGAAGTGTCCTACGGTGACTGGTCGGCACAGCTGACCCGCGAAGCTTTTGATGCGCTGATCGAGCCGATGGTCGCCCGCAGCCTCAAGGCCTGCCGTCGTGCTGTGCGTGATTCCGGTATCGAGTTGGAAGACGTCGGTGCAGTGGTCATGGTCGGCGGTTCCACCCGTGTGCCGCGCGTACGTGAAGCGGTCGCCGAGGCCTTTGGGCGTCAACCATTGACCGAAATCGACCCGGATCAAGTCGTCGCCATCGGCGCTGCCATCCAGGCCGATACCCTGGCTGGAAACAAGCGCGATGGCGGCGAATTGCTGTTGCTCGACGTGATCCCGTTGTCCCTGGGCCTGGAAACCATGGGCGGTCTGATGGAAAAGGTGATTCCGCGTAACACCACCATCCCCGTCGCGCGTGCCCAGGACTTCACCACCTACAAAGACGGCCAGACAGCCATGATGATTCATGTGCTGCAAGGCGAGCGCGAGCTGATCAGCGACTGCCGCTCCCTGGCGCGCTTTGAATTGCGCGGCATTCCGGCGATGGTGGCCGGTGCCGCCAAGATTCGCGTGACCTTCCAGGTCGATGCCGATGGCTTGCTCAGCGTGGCTGCGCGCGAACTGGCCTCGGGCGTTGAGGCCAGCATCCAGGTCAAGCCTTCTTACGGTCTCACTGACGGTGAAATCGCCAAGATGCTCAAGGATTCGTTCCAGTATGCCGGGGACGACAAGGTCGCCCGCGTATTACGCGAGCAACAAGTGGATGCCCAGCGCCTGCTCGAAGCGGTGCAGGGTGCCCTTGAAGCCGATGGCGAACGCCTGCTGGATGCCGAAGAGCGCATGGTCATTGACCTGCAGATGCAGGAACTGGCCGAACTGATGAAAGGCAACGATGGCTACGCCATCGAGCAACAGACCAAGCGCCTGTCGCAAGTGACTGATGCCTTTGCCGCCCGCCGTATGGATCAGACGGTTAAAGCCGCGCTGGCGGGCCGCAACCTGAACGAAATTGAGGAATAACTGATGCCGCAGGTCACTTTTCTACCGCACGCCGAACATTGCCCTGACGGCATGGTCGTGGAGGCTGAGACCGGCAAGTCCCTGCTTGAAGTTGCCCACGACAACCATATCGAGATCGAAAGTGCCTGTGGCGGCGTGAATGCCTGCACCACCTGTCACTGCATCATTCGTAAAGGTTTCGACAGCCTCAATGAGGCTGACGACCTGGAAGAAGACTATCTTGATCGGGCGTGGGGCCTGGAGCCGACGTCGCGCCTGAGTTGCCAGGCAAAAGTGGGGACTGAAGACCTCACCGTCGAAATCCCGAAATATTCGCTCAACCATGCGGCCGAAGCGCCGCATTGATTCAAGGAAATGTCATGAGCCTGAAATGGGTTGATGTACAAGAAATCGCTATACAACTTGCGCAAGCTCATCCTGAGGTCAATCCTCTAACCGTGAACTTCGTCAAGCTGCGCGACCTCGTAATGGCGCTGCCGGATTTTGACGACATCCCTGACCGGGGTGGCGAGAAGGTCCTGGAGGCGATTCAAGGCCTGTGGATCGAAGAAGCAGACTGAGCCGCCTTTTTACGCAGTTAGGCAATACCCAATAACCCGCGTATAATTCGCGGGTTTAATTTTTCGTAAATTACCGTTTCTGGAGTTACACCATGGCTGTTCAACGTACTTTCTCCATCATCAAGCCTGACGCTGTTGCAAAAAACGTCATCGGCGAGATCACCACTCGTTTCGAAAAAGCCGGCCTGAAGGTTGTAGCTTCGAAACTCAAGCAACTGTCCAAGGCTGAAGCTGAAGGCTTCTACGCTGAGCACAGCGCTCGTGGCTTCTTCGGCGACCTGGTTGCCTTCATGATCTCCGGTCCTGTTGTTGTTCAGGTTCTGGAAGGCGAAAACGCTATCGCTCTGAACCGTGAGCTGATGGGCGCTACCAACCCTAAAGAAGCAGCTGCCGGCACCATCCGTGCTGACTTCGCTGAGTCCATCGACGCCAACGCTGTTCACGGCTCGGACTCCGAAGCTGCTGCTGCTCGCGAAATCTCGTACTTTTTCGCTGCTACTGAAGTAACCGCTCGCTAAGCATCGGCTTAAAGAGTGAGGGTGAATCCATGACTACATCGACTGTTAAAACCAACCTGCTGGGTCTGACTCAGCCGGAAATGGAGAAATTCTTCGACTCAATCGGGGAGAAGCGTTTCCGTGCCGGTCAGGTAATGAAGTGGATTCACCACTTTGGCGTCGACGATTTCGACGCCATGACGAACGTCAGCAAGGCCCTGCGCGACAAGCTCAAGGCCATTGCCGAGGTGCGTGGTCCCGAAGTGGTCAGCGAGGACATCTCCAGCGACGGTACCCGTAAGTGGGTCGTGCGCGTGGCGTCTGGCAGCTGTGTCGAGACCGTGTACATTCCCCAGGGCAAACGTGGCACTTTGTGCGTTTCGTCCCAGGCAGGCTGTGCCCTGGACTGCAGTTTCTGCTCCACCGGCAAGCAAGGCTTCAATAGCAACCTCACCGCCGCTGAAGTTATCGGCCAGGTGTGGATTGCCAACAAATCCTTTGGCAGCGTCCCGGCGACCGTCGACCGTGCCATCACCAACGTGGTGATGATGGGCATGGGTGAGCCGCTGCTGAACTTCGACAACGTGATTGCGGCCATGCACCTGATGATGGACGACCTGGGCTACGGCATCTCCAAGCGCCGTGTGACCCTGTCGACCTCCGGCGTGGTACCGATGATCGATGAGCTGGCCAAGCACATCGACGTCTCCCTCGCGTTGTCGCTGCACGCACCTAATGACGCATTGCGTAACCAATTGGTGCCGATCAACAAGAAGTATCCGCTTAAGATGCTGCTCGAGTCGTGCCAGCGTTATATGGCGACCCTGGGTGAGAAGCGAGTGTTGACCATTGAGTACACCATGCTCAAGGACGTCAACGACAAGCTGGAGCACGCGGTCGAGATGATCGAATTGCTCAAGGACACCCCGTGCAAGATCAACTTGATCCCGTTCAACCCGTTTCCCCATTCTGGCTACGAGCGGCCGAGCAACAACGCCATCCGTCGTTTCCAGGATCAACTGCATCAGGCCGGCTATAACGTCACTGTGCGAACCACCCGTGGTGAAGACATCGATGCCGCGTGTGGCCAATTGGTTGGGCAGGTGATGGACCGCACCCGCCGCAGTGAACGTTATATCGCCGTGCGCGAACTTAACGCCGCTGAAGATTTGCCGCAAATCGCTGTGAATCGAATCTGAGAGAGGATCTCTATGCCCTTGCGCCTTGCGCTGCTTTTACTCTTTACCGGCCTGGTGGCCGGTTGCGTTTCATCGGGCCATGACAGCCCGTTGCGCACTGATAAAGGCCGTGATGAGGCGCGAGTTGCCTATGTGCAACTGGGCTTGGGGTATCTGCGCCAAGGCATGAGCGAGCAGGCCAAGGTGCCGTTGAAAAAGGCCTTGGAGCTGGACGCCGATGATGCCGATGCCAACGCCGCGCTGGCCCTGGTGTTTCAGGCCCAGGCCGAGCCCGAGCTGGCCGACCGCTATTTTCACAAGGCCCTGGCCTCCCGTCCTGCCGACCCGCGGCTGCTGAACAACTACGGCAGTTTCCTGTTCGAGCAGCAACGGTATGAGCTGGCGTCACGTTATTTCCAGCAAGCCTCCACCGATACTCTCTACCCGCAGCGTTCGCGGGTGTTCGAGAACCTCGGTGTGACCTCGATGCGCCTCGGCCAACGCGACAGCGCCCGGCAGCAACTGGAAAAAGCCCTGCATTTGAATAGTCACCAGCCACGGGCATTGCTCGAAATGGCTGAGTTGTCTTACGAAGACAGGCATTATGTGCCGGCACGTGACTATTACGAGCGTTTTAGCCTGCTCAGCGGGCAAAATGCACGTAGTCTATTGCTCGGTATGCGCCTGGCGACGGTTCATGAAGAACACGACACGGCCGCACGTTTTGGCCAGCAACTCGAACGACTCTATCCCGGTACGCCGGAATATCAGCAATACCTGTCGGAGCAATGATGAAAGCCGCGCACCCGGAAGATGTAGCAGCTAATCGCGTCAACCCAGGCGAAACCTTGCGCCAGGCCCGCGAAAGCAATGGTTGGTCGCTGGCGGAAGTGGCCCTCAAGCTCAATTTGACCAGCACCTCCCTGGCCAACCTGGAAGCTGGCGCGTTCGACAAGCTGCCTGGGCACACCTTTGCCCGCGGCTATATCCGCGCCTATGCCAAATTGCTGGGTATCGATCAGGCTGTGCTGGTCCAGGAGTTCGACCAGTTCACCGGCACCGATGCCCAGGGCAGTAATGTCCATGGGTTGGGGCGTATCGAAGAGCCAACGCGGGTTTCCCACACCATTTTGCGGATTGTCAGCCTGTTGTTGCTGATCGCCGTGGTCGGCGGCGGTTTTGTCTGGTGGCAAGACCAGACCTCCCAGCGCAACAAAGACCTGACCAGCAACGCCATGGAACATGTCGAAGTCGAAAGCGCCGACGGCACCACCCAGATTCACCCCCTGGACGAGCCGGAAGACCAGGCCGTGGTAGAAGGGCAAGCCGCGCCGCAAGCGCCGGCCACTGCCGAGCAACCGGTGCCAGACGCTGGCACGGCCCCGGCTGCGACGGCTGCGGTACCCGCCCCGGCTGCTCCGAGCACTCCGGCAGCACCCGTGGCCCAGGCTCCGGTGGTTCCGACACCTGCACCTGCGACCCCTGCGCCAGCCGCACCCGCAGCGCCGGCGATGTCGCCTCCCACCAGCCCTGCGTTGATCGCCGGTGATGGGCGCGTACAAATTACCTTCATCGCTGACTGCTGGACGCAGGTCACCGATGGCAACGGCAAAGTGCTGTTCAGCGGTTTGAAGCGTAAGGGAGATACGCTTGACCAGGGCGGCAAGCCTCCTTTGACGCTGCGTCTGGGCTTCGCCCGTGGCGCGCAAGTGGCCTACAACGGCCAGCCTGTAGACGTGGCGCCGTTCACCAGTGGCGAGACTGCTCGCCTCAAGTTGGGACAATAGTCATGCACGGCGAATCTCCAATCAAACGTCGCGTATCGCGCAAGATCTGGGTCGGCTCGGTGCCGGTGGGTGGCGATGCCCCTATCGCAGTGCAGAGCATGACCAACAGCGACACCAACGATGTGGCCGCTACCGTGGCCCAGATCAATCGTCTGGAAGCGGCGGGTGTGGACATCGTGCGGGTGTCCGTTCCGGACATGGACGCAGCCGAGGCCTTTGGTCGTATCAAGCAGTTGGTCAAGGTGCCACTGGTTGCCGATATTCACTTCGACTACAAGATCGCCTTGCGCGTGGCCGAACTGGGTGTGGACTGCCTGCGTATCAACCCCGGCAACATCGGGCGTGAAGATCGCGTGCGTGCCGTGGTGGATGCTGCCCGTGATCGCGGTATTCCGATCCGCATTGGCGTCAATGCTGGCTCCCTGGAAAAAGACCTGCAAAAGAAATACGGCGAGCCCACGCCGGCAGCCCTGGTTGAGTCGGCATTGCGCCACGTTGAACACCTGGAACGCCTGAATTTCCAGGACTTCAAGGTCAGCGTAAAGGCCTCCGATGTGTTCATGGCGGTAGAAGCCTACCGCTTGCTGGCCAAGGAAATCGTGCAACCGCTGCACCTGGGCATCACCGAAGCGGGCGGTTTGCGCTCAGGCACAGTGAAATCTGCGGTGGGTCTCGGTATGCTGCTCGCCGAAGGGATTGGCGATACTATTCGCATCTCCCTGGCGGCAGACCCCGTAGAGGAAGTGAAAGTCGGTTACGACATTCTCAAATCCCTGCGTTTGCGTTCCCGTGGTATCAACTTCATCGCCTGCCCGAGCTGCTCGCGGCAGAACTTCGACGTGGTGAAAACCATGAACGACCTGGAGTTGCGCCTCGAAGACCTGCTGGTGCCGCTGGATGTCGCAGTGATCGGTTGTGTGGTCAACGGGCCGGGTGAGGCCAAAGAGGCCCACGTGGGCCTGACCGGTGGTACACCGAACCTGATTTACATCGACGGCAAGCCGTCGCAGAAGCTAACGAATGACAATCTGGTGGATGAGCTGGAAAAGCTGATCCGCGAGAAAGCGGCCGAGAAGGTCGCCGCTGACGCAGCGCTGATCGCTCGCGGCTGATTGACCGAATTTAAGGATCTGATGTGAGCAAGTCTCTGCAAGCCATTCGTGGCATGAACGACATCCTGCCGGAGCAGACGCCACTGTGGCGCTACTTCGAAAGCACTGTCGCGCGCCTGCTGGATAACTACGGTTACAAGCAGATCCGCATGCCGATCGTCGAGTTCACCGAACTGTTCAAGCGCTCCATCGGTGAAGTGACCGACATCGTCGAAAAAGAGATGTACACCTTTGAAGACCGCAACGGCGACTCCCTGACCCTGCGTCCGGAAGGCACTGCCGCGTGCGTGCGCGCCGTACTGGAACATGGCATCACCGGTGGTGGCCAGACCCAGAAGCTGTGGTACATCGGCCCGATGTTCCGCCACGAGCGCCCTCAGAAAGGCCGTTACCGCCAGTTCCACCAGATCGGTTGCGAAGTGTTCAACCTGGACGGCCCGGACATCGACGCCGAGCTGATCGTGCTGACCTGGCGCCTATGGGGCCAGTTGGGCATTCGTGACGCGGTCAAGCTTGAACTCAACAGCCTGGGCACCAGCGAGTCCCGGGGCCGCTATCGTGAAGCCCTGGTCGAGTACCTGTCGGCCCACCTGGACAAGCTGGACGAAGACAGCCAACGCCGTCTGAAGACCAACCCGTTGCGCGTCCTGGATACCAAGAACGCCGACACCCAGGCCGTGCTGGTCGATGCGCCGAAAATGGCCGATTACCTGGACGACGAGTCCCGTGTGCACTTCGAGGGCCTCAAGGCTCGCCTGGATGCAGCCGGTATTCCCTACGTGATCAACCCCAAGCTGGTGCGTGGCCTCGACTACTACAGCAAGACCGTGTTCGAGTGGGTCACCGACAAGCTCGGCGCCCAGGGCACCGTGTGTGCCGGTGGTCGCTACGACGGCCTGGTCGAGCAAATGGGCGGCAAACCGACCACGGGCGTGGGCTTTGCCATGGGCATCGAGCGGTTGATCCTGCTGCTGGAAACCCTGGAGCAGGTCCCGCAAGAGATTTCCCGTCAGGTGGACGTGTACCTATGCGCCTTCGGCGAGGCTGCCGAACTGGCGGCCCTGGCCTTGAGCGAAAAAGTACGTGACCAACTGCCGAGCCTGCGCCTGCAGGTCAATGCCGGCGCTGGTAGCTTCAAGAGCCAGTTCAAGAAGGCCGACAAGAGCGGTGCGCTGTACGCACTGATCCTCGGCGATGACGAGCTGGCCCAGCAAGTGATAGGTTTCAAACCCCTGCGTGGCCAGGGCGAACAACAGAACATTGCCTTTGATGCGCTCGCTGCGCACTTGGCCACCTGCGTTGTGCAGGGTTGAAGCTGTCGAACAGCCGAATTTAGCGATTAAGGAGTATTGGGGTGTCGAGTACTGATGATGAGCAACTGGCCGACTTCAAGGACTGGTGGCAGCGTAACGGCAAGCCCCTGGTCACAGGCGGCCTGCTGGCGCTAGTGGTGGTGTTCGGCTGGCAAGCCTGGACCAAGTATCAGGCCAACCAGTCCCAAGGTGCCTCGATCGTTTATCAGCAATTGCTGGAAACTACCCTGACCCCGGACGGCAAGCCTGACCCTGCGCAGGTAGCAGACCTGGCCGGCAAGCTGAAGAACGAATTCGGCGGTAGCACTTACGCCCAGTACGGCAGCCTGTTCGTCGCGAAAGTCGCGGTCGACACCGGCAAGCTGGATGACGCGGCCACCGAGCTGAAGGCCATCGCCGACAAGCCGACCAACCCGACCCTGGGTGAAATCGCACGTCAGCGCCTGGCACAGGTATTGGCGGCACAGAACAAGGCTGACGAAGCACTCAAACTGCTCGACGGCGATGCTGACAAGGCATTCGTGGCCACTCGCGAAGAGCTCAAGGGCGACCTGTTGGTCCAATTGGGTCGTACCGACGAAGCCTATGCTGCGTACCAAAAAGCCAAGGCGGCGCTGTCTGATGAAGCAGCGGTCGGTGGCTTACAAATCAAGCTCGACGACTTGGCCAAAGGGGATGCGTGACGTGATCCGTTGGAAACATGCAGCATTGCTGGCTCTGGCCGTTTTGGCCGCGGGTTGCAGCAGCAACAGCAAAAAAGAACTGCCTCCTGCCGAGCTGACCAGCTTCAAGGAAGAAGTAGTCCTGCAAAAACAATGGAGCCAATCCATTGGTGATGGGCAGGGCGACCTCTACAACCTGTTGCAGCCGGCGATTGACGGCGACAACATCGTGGCCACTGATTCCACTGGCGTCGTGGTTGCCATGGATCGCATGAACGGCGACGTGAAGTGGAAGAAAGACCTCGAACTGCCGGTTTCCGGCGGTGTGGGCGTCGGCTACGGCATGGTGCTGATCGGTACCCTCAAGGGTGACGTGGTCGCACTGGACTCCAGCACCGGTGAAGAGAAATGGCGCGCTCGCGTGACCAGTGAAGTGCTCTCGGCACCGGCGACCAACGGCGATATCGTCGTGGTGCAAACCCAGGACGACCGCGTGATCGGCCTGGATGCCTCCACCGGTGACCAACGCTGGTTGTACGACAGCACCCCTGCGGTGTTGACCCTGCGTGGTACCAGTGGTCCGATTGTGACCAACAACCTGGCCGTTGCAGGCCTGTCGACCGGTAAAGTGGTTGCCCTCAATACCCAGAACGGCGTGCCGGCCTGGGAAACCCGTGTGGCCATCCCGCAAGGTCGTTCCGAACTGGACCGCGTTGTAGACATCGACGGCGGCTTGCTGCTGTCGGGTGAAACGATCTACGTCGCCACCTACCAGGGCCGTGTTGCCGCGCTGGACCTGCAAAGCGGCCGCATCAACTGGCAGCGTGATGCTTCCAGCTATGCGGGTGTCGCCCAAGGGTTTGGCAGCGTCTATGTGAGCCTGGCATCCGGCACCGTTGAAAGTGTCGATGAGCGTTCCACCACTGCGCTGTGGAGCAATGACTCCCTGGCTCGCCGTCAGCTGTCGGCACCGGAAGTCTTCTCCAGCTACGTGGCGGTCGGTGACTTCGAAGGCTACCTGCACCTGCTGAGCCAGGTGGACGGTCGTTTTGTCGGTCGCCAGCGTATCGACAGCGACGGCCTGCGTGCGCGTCCGCTGGTGGTGGGTAACATGCTTTATGTGTATGGCAACGGCGGCAAGCTGGAAGCCCTGACCATCAAGTAAAGGTTTGACTATGCTTGGGGTAACCCCCAGGCGGCCCTGCTTCAATGCTCTGTGTAGGAGCGAGCTTGCTCGCGAAGGACGTCAACGATAACGCGGGTTTTCTGGATAAACGCGTCGTTCTCGGTTTTTTCGCGAGCAAGCTCGCTCCTACAGTAGTAGTGCCAGAGCAGGGCATGTGGCATTTCAAATGCTGCCCCGAGCACCAGCCGCTGCCCCGCAGCGGCTTTTGTATTTTCTGAAATAACGAAGTGGAGAGCCGCATGGTTCCCGTAATCGCCCTGGTGGGCCGACCTAACGTCGGCAAGTCCACCTTGTTCAACCGCCTGACCAGGACTCGCGACGCCATTGTCGGCGACTTGTCCGGTCTGACCCGTGATCGCCAATACGGTGAGGCAAAGTGGCAAGGGCGCTCCTATATTATTGTCGACACCGGTGGTATCTCCGGTGACGAGCATGGCATGGACGAAAAGATGGCCGAGCAGTCGCTGCTCGCTATCGAAGAAGCCGATGTGGTGCTGTTCCTGGTGGACGCCCGTGCGGGCTACACCGCTGCCGACCAGATGATTGGCGAGCACCTGCGCAAGCGCAACAAGCGTTCCTATCTGGTCGCCAACAAGATCGATAACATCGATCCTGAGGCGGCGCGTGCCGAATTCAGCCCGATGGGCCTGGGCGATGCGATCCCGGTCGCCGGTGCTCACGGTCGTGGCATCACCCAGATGCTGGAAATCGCCCTGCGCGACTTCCCCAAGGATGACGTCGAGGAAGAAGAGGGCGAAGAAGAGATCGTTGCTGAAGGCGAGGAAGCCAAGCGCATTCCTGGCCCGAGCGAAAAAGACGGTATCAAGATCGCCATCATTGGCCGTCCGAACGTCGGCAAGTCGACCCTGGTCAACCGTATGCTCGGTGAAGACCGCGTTATCGTCTATGACCAGCCCGGTACCACCCGCGACAGCATCTACATCCCGTTCGAACGCAACGAGGAAAAGTACACGCTGATCGACACCGCCGGTGTGCGCAAGCGCGGCAAGATCCACGAAGAAGTTGAAAAGTTCTCCGTGGTCAAAACCCTGCAAGCCATCAAAGACGCCAACGTGGTGATCTTCGTGATGGACGCCCGCGAAGGCGTGGTGGACCACGACCTCAACTTGCTGGGCTTTGCCCTGGAAGCCGGTCGTGCGCTGGTGATCGCGATCAACAAGTGGGACGGCATGACGCCGAGCGAGCGTGATTTCGTCAAGATCGAGCTGCAACGCCGCTTGTTCTTCGTCGAATTCGCCGATATCCACTTCATCTCGGCACTGCACGGCACTGGCGTGGGCAACCTCTACGCGTCCGTACAGAACTCGTTCAAGTCTGCGGTCACCCGCTGGCCGACCAACCGCCTCACCCAGATCCTGGAAGACGCGGTGGGCGAGCACGCACCGCCGATGGTCAACAACCGCCGGATCAAACTGCGTTACGCCCACTTGGGGGGTGCCAACCCGCCGATTATCGTGATTCACGGTAACCAGATCGAGAAGGTGCCCAAGTCGTACGTGCGTTACCTGGAAAACACCTACCGCCGTGTCTTGAAGCTGGTCGGTACGCCGATCCGTATCGAGTTCAAAGGTGGCGATAACCCGTACGAAGGCAATAAGAACACACTGACCGACCGTCAGGTGAACAAGAAGCGTCGTTTGATGACTCACCACAAGAAGGCCGACAAGAAGCGCCGTGACAAGAAATAACGGCAGCTTTGAGTGGTAAGCGACACGCTGCAAAAAAGGGCTCCTTTGGAGCCCTTTTTTATGCGCGACCGTTTGTGCCTTGACCCGATGCAATAGGCAGCTTAAAACTTGGGGCTCACCTGCAGGGGCTTTTGATGATCACCAGTAAGCTGCCAAACGTCGGCACGACCATTTTCACCACCATGTCGCAACTCGCCGCCGAAACCGGCGCGCTCAACCTGTCCCAGGGTTTTCCCGATTTCAATGGCCCTCAAGGCTTGCTCGATGCGGTGGGCAAGCACATCGCCCTCGGCCATAACCAGTACGCCCCCATGACTGGCCTGCCGGCGCTGCGCCAGCAAGTGGCTGCCAAGATTGCCCGTAGCTATGGCGCCACAGTCAATGCCGACACTGAAGTGACCATCACGCCTGGCGCCACCGAAGGGATCTTCTGCGCGATCCAGGCAGTGATTCACAGCGGCGATGAAGTCATCGTGTTCGACCCCAGCTACGACAGCTACGAGCCTTCGGTTGAACTGGCCGGTGGTCGTTGCGTGCATGTGCAGCTGAGCCTGCAAGGCTTCGCCCTGGACTTCGAGAAACTCAAGGCTGCGCTTTCACCGCGTACGCGCATGATCATCCTCAATAGCCCGCACAACCCCACCGGCGCCTTGATCAGCCGTGCCGAGCTGGGCCAGTTGGCCGAACTGATCCGCGACCGCGATATCTACCTGGTCAGCGATGAGGTCTACGAGCACCTGGTGTTCGACGGTGTGCCCCATGTCAGTGTATTGGCCCATGAGGAGCTGTATCAGCGCGCGTTCGTGGTCAGCTCATTCGGCAAGACCTATCACGTCACAGGCTGGAAGACCGGCTATGTGGTCGCGCCACCGGCCCTTAGCGCCGAACTGCGCAAGGTGCATCAATATGTCAACTTCTGCGGTGTCACCCCTTTGCAGTACGCTTTGGCGGACTTCATGGCCGAACACCCGGAGCATGTCGAAGAACTACCGGCCTTCTATCAGGCCAAGCGGGACTTGTTCTGCGACCTGCTGGCGCCATCGCGCTTGAGCTTCACCCGGGTGACCGGCACTTACTTCCAACTGGTGGATTACTCGCAGATTCGCCCAGACCTGGATGACGTGGCCATGTCCCTGTGGATGACCCGCGAACATGGCGTGGCGACCATTCCGGTTTCGGTGTTCTACCAGCACCCACCCCAAGGCCAGCGCCTGGTGCGCCTGTGCTTTGCCAAACGCGAGGAGACGCTGCGACATGCGGCGCAAAAACTATGCGTGATCTGAGTACATTGCCCAATCTGAACATTGCCCTGGTGCAGACGAGCCTGGCCTGGCATGACCGCCAGGCCAATTTCGAACACTTCGAGTTGCTGCTGGAGCAGGCCAAAGGCGCCGACTTGATCGTGCTGCCAGAGATGTTCACCACAGGGTTTTCCATGGAATCAGCAGCCCTCGCCGAGCCGGAAAACGGCCCCACCCATCATTGGCTCCAGGCCCAAGCGGCAAAGTATCAGGCCGTGATAACGGGCAGTGTGATCATCCAGGCCGCCGATGGCAGCCACCGCAACCGCCTGCTGTGGGCGCGGCCGGATGGCGAGGTGTTGCATTACGACAAGCGCCACCTGTTCCGCATGGCCGGTGAACATGACCATTACACCCCAGGCGAGCGCCAGGTGCAGTTCGAATTGAAGGGTTGGCGCATTCGTCCGCTGATCTGCTATGACCTGCGCTTCCCGGTGTGGAGCCGCGATGCCCAGGACACGGACCTGCTGCTGTACACCGCCAACTGGCCAGGTGCGCGGCGTCAGCATTGGAATCGGCTGTTGCCGGCACGGGCGATTGAAAACCTGTGCTATGTGGCGGCGGTGAACCGGGTGGGCACCGACGGCAAGGGCTTTGCCTACACCGGCGATAGCCAGGTGTTGGATTTCCAGGGTGAGACGTTGCTGAGCGCAGGGGAGGCGGATGGGGTGTTTCAGGTGATCCTGGATGCGGCGGAGCTGGCGGCTTACCGTACGAGGTTCCCGGCGAACCTGGATGCCGATAGCTTTCAGTTTGTCTGAGGCTTATCTGTCGCCTGCAAGGGCGTCATCGCGGGCAAGCCCACTCCCACAGTTGATTGGAGTTACCTGAAAAAATGCAGTCCAAATGTGGGAGCCGGGCTTGCCCGCGATGACGGCCCCACAAACACTACAACTCTGACGTCGAACAAAAAAGGCCCCTGGATTCTTACCCAGGGGCCTTTTGCATTGCAGCGCTAGCTCTACGCCGCTTTGGCTTCCAACTGGCTCAACGAACGGTTCAGCGCACTGAACAGCGCCTTGAAGCTGGCGGTAGTGATGTTTTCATCGATGCCCACACCATGCACCGGGCGTTCGCCGTTCACGCGCAGCTCAATGTAAGCCGCCGCCTTGGCATTGGTACCCGCACCAATCGCGTGCTCGTTGTAGTCCATGATCTCCACACCAATCGGCAGGCCCGCTACCAGGGCTTCCAATGCGCCGTTGCCTTTACCTTTCCAGTGCAGGTTGGTTTCGCCCTGGCCTTTGCCGGAGACTTCCACCTCGACAAAACTGTTGCCGTTCTCTTCCTGCAGACGATGGCTGACCAATGCATACGGCGTGTTGGCTTGCAGGTATTCACGCTGCAGCAAGGCGTAGATCTGTGGCGCGGTCATCTCCAGGCCCACGCGGTCGGTTTCGGCCTGCACCACCTGGCTGAACTCAATCTGCATGCGACGCGGCAAGCTGATGTCGTATTCCTGCTCCAGCAGGTAGGCGATGCCGCCCTTGCCCGACTGGCTGTTCACGCGGATCACCGCCTCGTAGCTGCGGCCAATATCCGCCGGGTCGATCGGCAAGTACGGCACTTCCCACAAGGCATCGTCTTTCTGCTGGGAGAAGCCTTTACGGATCGCGTCCTGGTGCGAGCCGGAGAACGCGGTATGCACCAGGTCGCCGACATACGGGTGACGTGGATGCACCTGGATCTGGTTGCACTCCTCGACCACTTTGCGCACGCCGTCAATGTCGGAGAAGTCCAACTGCGGGTCCAGGCCCTGGGTGTACATGTTCAGCGCCACGGTGACCAAATCGACGTTACCGGTCCGCTCGCCGTTGCCAAACAGGCAACCTTCCACACGGTCGGCGCCGGCCATCAGGCCCAGCTCGGTGGCCGCCACGCCGGTGCCACGGTCGTTGTGGGTGTGCAGGCTGATGATCACGCTGTCGCGACGGTTGATATGGCGACCGAACCACTCGATCTGGTCGGCATAGATGTTCGGGGTGGCGCACTCGACAGTGGCTGGCAGGTTGAGAATCATCTTGTGCTCAGGCGTCGGGTTCCACACCTCGATCACCGCGTCGCAGACTTCCTTGGCGAACTCCAGCTCTGTGGCGCTGAACGTCTCTGGGGAGTATTCGAAGGTCCACTGGGTTTCCGGCTGCTGGGCAGCGTACTTGACGAACAGCTTGGCGGCGTTGACCGCGATGGCCTTGATGCCGTCCTTGTCCTGGTTGAACACGATGCGGCGGAACGACGGCGAGGTGGCATTGTACAAATGCACAATGGCTTTCTTGGCGCCACGCAGGGATTCGAAGGTGCGTGCGATCAAGTCTTCACGGCCCTGGGTCAGCACCTGGATGGTGGTGTCCTCGGGGATGTGGTTGTCTTCGATCAGGGTGCGCACGAAGTCGAAGTCGGTTTGCGACGCGGCCGGGAACGAGGCTTCGATTTCCTTTACGCCAACGGCTACCAAGGTCTTCCAGAAACGCAGCTTTTTCACCGCGTCCATCGGCTCGATCAGCGACTGGTTGCCATCACGCAGGTCGGAGCTGCACCAGATTGGCGCTTGGGTAATGGTTTTCGACGGCCAGGTACGGTCCGGGATGTCGATGGTCGGGAACGCGCGGTATTTCGAAGACGGGTCTTTGAGCATGCTCATCGGAAAATCCTTGGTTGTAGGGGCCGAGAAAAGGCGGCCTGCCGTAGTACTGTTATTGGGGATAAAACGTGAAGACGAGGCAGATCGATTCAGCCTGGCAGTCGTGCGCTGACGAGGCACAGGCTGCGGTGCTGGCGGAGCTGAATGAGGGTGTGAGAGGTTTTCATGCAGTCAACCCTAACCGCGAGACTGAGGGATGGCAAGCATCGAAAAAAAATTGGTATAACTTCTATTTTTTTCTGATTTGTTGGTTTTTTATTGTTGGTATTTGCAGGTTTTCTAATATTTATTCTCTGTTTGGTTTTTTGTAAGCAATAGTGCTCCACGCAGCCCAAAGGCTGCGTGGTGGTGTTTGCAAGGAGCCCTCAGACGAGCAGGCCATCTATGTTGTATTCGATGTTCACGTCTCCAACGGGTCGAAAGTTGCCGCCCCGTGTGAGTTTGATCGGGGCAGGCTTGGTATGGGGAGGCTGACGAACTCGGCTTGAGGTGCCTTTCAAGGCGGATGATACGGATATCCCGACCGCTCCGGTCTGTTCCGCAATGCCCGGCACACCCACAAAATTATTCATATGCGCGCTACCCACAACGCTCACGAATCTTTCCCAAGGTGGGGTTTTCTGGATGATTTGTGACGCGAAATAGTTGAACTCTGGAAGGCGTTCGTTCAGGTAACCGGGTTGGGCTCTCCATGCGGCGGCCTTCCCGGAGTGCAGGGTCAATTCGTAATGCTCGAGCCCTATGACGTTAATGTCGTGTTTTCTGGCTTCGATGATGACGTCCAGCATCGTGGGGCCGCCCGTATATTCGGGGTCATAGTGGCGAGGTGACAGGTATTGAGCATGAGCCTCTGTTAACGCCGAAGCATTTAATCTCGAAGAGCCTTCAATAAACGGGGCGCCTTCAAGGTAAATGGTGGTCACACCGCTATTGGCGAAAGTTTGCATCTGATCAATCAGCAGTTGAAAAGGTGCAGGGTCATTGTGTGATTCACCGATTACGATGCCGCGTACTCCCGGTTGAGAAAGAATATTCTCAATGGCCATTTTCGGCGAGGTGCTCTTGGACGTCAGTGCAGGTACGGAAGGCCGTTGAGTCGCTCCTGCTTTTCGGAGTTTTTTGTAGTGGGCCTTCATATCGCGCCTGTGCCATCTGCGGATAGTTCTGACTGTCGCATCCGTTGGGTTTACAAAGTCATCGGCAGCTGCCCCCGAGAGCACTCTATCCATATATCGCTCAGGGGCTTGGGGCAGAGCATTGCCTGGTTGAACGCCACCCGTCATCTGATTGAGTCGCCATTCACCATTTCCTGCCGATTGCAGAAACGCCACTGTCCTCTCGCTTCTGGAAGCCGTCGCCGGGGCATTGGGGTTGATGATATCGACCCGCCCGCTGGAGGCGTGGAACGCTGAGTGGATCTGATAAACCCGGTTTTCTCCGGTAACGTCGGTGTACCGTATATACCAATTACCACCGACGTTATAGGTGCCGTTGGACCCTAGGTGCGCCCCACGGATGACGTCGTCGGCTACGGCGTAAGCACTCAGGTCGCGGTTTGGCACGGCGACCGTGGTCGAGGGGCGCGTGGCGACGGTGGTGACGCCGCTGCTGGTGGAGGCGACTGCCGTGGGAGGGATGGCGGGCGCCGGCAGCGCTCTGGGGCCCGAGCGTGCCACCAGCGGGCCGGCTTGGCCGGTGGCTCTGAATACCGGTCGCATGGGGGCCGCACGAAGATTGGAGATGCCTGTGGCAGCCAGGCTGAAGTCACTGTAGATCGTGCGTGCCAAGCCAGGTTTTCTGATCAAGTGCGGCAAGATCTTGCTATTGGCGCGCAGCGCAGTCACACCGGCTTTACCCAGTCGAACACCTGAGGACACCCCTTTACCGATCACGGGTATCAGGTCCGCGAAGATCAAGGCCACTTCGAGGCCGAACTCGATTTTGTTGAGGGTGGATTGCTTCGCCACTTCCTCGCTGCTTACCGACTGATGATCCGCTCGGTCGAGCACCATCTGCACGTGTTGTGTGTACAGGTGTTCCTGAACATCGCCTTCGATCGGCTTCAGGCTGATCGCACTGCCCAGTAGCTTGACCGATGAAATGATCAGTTCAGGGGAGATCAGCGTCAGAGGGTTGTATGCCTTTTCTTTAAGGGCTTCTTTGAATTGCGCGATGTCATCTTTACTGACGGGTGATTTTCTTTTTGCGATATAGGACGCCCACTCACCTTTAGCCAGAAGAGCGTCCAGGGCTTTGTGGTCCGCCACTTCGCGAAAGGTGATGCCGTCGGGAGCCTTGGGGGTGTAAAGCACCAATGCCGAGTCCGTCTGATTGCCGATCACCATCACGCCTTGCACCGCCAACCCACGGTGGACAAGGCTGTTGGCCACGATGTTTTTTCCATCCACTTGGGGGCGCGTGACGGGATTGGGGTGGTCCACTACCGCATCAACCCACTGCACCGCACGCTTGGTGCTAGTGTCTTGCTGGGCTTTTTCCGTGTAAGCGTCGGGATTGAGTTCTGATAAAAACGCCTCCTTGGCCATCGCGTCTTCCAGGTTGGCTTTCCAGGCTGTACGCAATTGCGCGGCGCTGCCAACCTCGGTGTCAGTGGCCATCTCCTGTTTGAGCAGCTTGGTGTATTCGCCGCCGACATCGACGGTATTGACCAGCTTTTTAAGCGCGTCGGTGTCCAGGATCACCGGCTTGCCAGCCGCGTCCAGTACGGGCCTGCCTTGCGTGTCGAGCAATGCCAGGGTCATTTTTACATCGGTAAACGTGCCCCTCTCGATGGCTGGAAAACCACTGGGATTGTCCAGCGCCAGGTCGGTCAGCGAGACGGAGTGCTGTTTGTCATAAAGCGGCTGGCCAGTCCCACGCCCACCCTGGATGCCGGTGCGGGTGTGTATCTGTACCTTTAATTGGTCAGCATCGACCGCTGCGTTCGGGTACTGCTTCTTGATGGCCGCATTCAGTCTGTCCCGTGAGAAGTCTCCCAGTGACGGGATTTTTGCGAGCAGTGGCGCCAGTGTCTCCAGGCTTTTCTCTTGCACACGCTCCAAATGCAAAAACACCGCTTCTTGAACCGCAGACAGGTTCTTCAACCATTGCGGTTGGTTTTTGTCAGTCAGTCTCGCATCCCGGGCCAGCATCGCATTGCTGCCATCGAGCAGATACGACCAGTCAGCCGCGTGATCGATGCCTTGGGCTGAGGCGTTGTCGAGCAAAGGGCTGGTGGTGCTGCCTGGCGCCAATGCGTTGTCCAAACCGGCCTTGGTTTCTGCTTGCTGGCGCCTGACCATCCAAGCCACGGCTTCTGCCAACACATCCCCGGACGATGGCGAGGCGCTGCGCATCAGGTCATCGCCGGAGAAACCGTCAGCCCGGTTTTGCAGGGCCGCTGGCAGGGTTTGTAGCAATAGCTGGGCCGCGGTGCCGCCTTGATCCAGTCGCTCGGCCAGTGCCTGACGTGCCTGGGCGGGCGTTGCAAACTCTTCGAATCCTTCGCCGGGTGTGTACAGCACGACGGGGCCATGAGTGTCGTTGAGTTCAAGGGTGCGCCCATTCGGCCAGGTAGGCGGCAGGGCCTGTGAGCCGTCGTTTTTGGTGATAAGAAACGCGCCCGCCAACATCGCGCCGCGTTCGGTTTTGTCATCGACCGTGATGGGGTACACACCCAGTCGATCACCATCGGCGAAGTTTTTCTCGCGGGCATCCAACGTGGGGTATCGCAGCGCGTCGTCGATCAGTGCTTTGCTTTCTGGACTGAGGGTTTGATCGCTGACACGCAAGGCTGCCAGGATCGACAATTGGCGTTTGTGCAGGGTCAACAGCTGATTCAATGGCGACTCGTGCTTGCTCGGGTCTTCATGCACCGGGCTGGCGGTGTTCCAATAGCGTTCAATGGCTTGTGGGTACTGCGTGGCGATGCTGCGCGCGATGGTTTGCAAGGTGCTCGTGGTGGCGGCGGGCAGTGCCAGATCGTCGTCCAGGCTGGTGCGATGAGTGAATTGGGTGTGTATGTCGCGCTCAGGGCTGATCAGTTTGTCGGGATTAGCCAGGATGTCTTGGACCATCCTGGCCAGGGCGGTCATTAGCGGTTCGGATGACTCCTGTGACACCTCATTGCCGTTAATGCGGTAACGATTGATGCTCATTGTCTCGGCGTCCAGAGGCCGGACGGCGGGGAATGCTTCCTCGAGTTGCGCCTGTATGAAGGCTTTGAAGCTTGGCTGTTGGTTGTGCAGGCGCTGCATGTCCTCCGTCAGGAGGGCGTGTTCAACGGTGTAGGCTAATTGTTTGCTGGGTTTGAAATGTTTCTCCAGGTGGGGGTAACGCATTTGCGCGCTGGCTATGCCGGGCGAAGTGGGGACGGGGGGAGTGTCGGGGGCGTAGGTTGAAGCGCGAGCAAGCGCTTGTGTCGTACTAGACGGCGTGGGAAGAGCGGGGGATGCAGGAACCGCAGAATCGATCAGGACTTGTTGTGCGTGTCGTGCTGCCAACGCTTGGGTCAGAGAGTACATAGAATGAGTCTCACAGGTTTCGGATTTCCACTGGTCAGGTCATGCTCATTACGCTCCGTGTAAGTTGTGGAATAGGTGGGTGGTGGATGTCGGATGGTTCCCGTCGCAACTGTAAGAGGTGTGCAACAGCTTGCTTCGAAGTCACCGCTTTTGAGGGGGCGATGGTAAAGGCGGGCAGGTGTGTGGCGTGGCGCGCTGATTCAGTCAGCGCGCCGTCGTCAGGTTGATCAAGACGTTTTGAGGTAGGGGTCGACGTTCTGGTGGACTTGGTAGTCCCCCACCGTTGCATCGGCGGCGAACTTTTCTTCAGGTGCCGGACGCGAGCCGGCGTTTTTGACGGCATTACTGCTGGCGCCTTGCGGTGCGTCATACACGCCTACGCTGACGGCCCCGGTTTGCTCAGCGATGCCGGGGACGCCCTGGGTGGTGTTCATGTGCCTTCTTCCCACTACGGCGATCCACTTTTCCCCAGGGGGGGTCTGCTGAATAATCTTGCTGGCAAAGTAATTGAACTCACGCAGCCGGTCAGTGGTGTGCGCCGCGTTACCTGCTTCACCTATGGGCGTTCGGGTTATGTGCATCGTCATATGTTCATGTTCGAGACCTACGATTTTAATACCATGTTGTTGCGCGGCAGCGAGCACGTCATCGCGTGTAGGCGTACCGCGTTTATACTTTTTCGCATCAGCGGGCGTCTGCCATACCCCATCCACCCCGCTGGCGCTATTCCCCCGTTCAGTACCGTCATCCACGGTGAGTGGGTACACCCCAGGGCGGGCACCGTCAGCAAAGGCATTTTCCCGCGCGGCCAAGGTGGGGTATTGCAGCGCCGTGTCGATCAGTTGTTTGCTCGCCGGGCTCAAGGTGCCATCGTTGGCGCGCGCTGCGGCCACGGTTGCCAGTTGCTGCTTGTACAAGGCCAACAGTTCGTTCTGTGGTGCGGTTCGCACGTGCGGGTTGTGCGGGCTTTGGCGAGGCGTGGTCCAGAACTTCTGTTGCGTGGTCGCGTATTGGACGATGCGCTGGGCAATCGTGTGCAGTGAGTGCGAAGGGGTAACCAGGGTGGGCGGCACACCGGTGCTGCCCCGGGTGAAAAAATCTCCGTATAGGTTGTTGCCTTCGCCTGCTTTGTTCCCAGGGTTACGCAGCTGTTCCTGGATTTCTTTATGCAGTGCGTCGAGAAAGGGTTCTACAGACAGCGTTTTTATACTGCCATCGTTTTGCTTGCGCCAACGCTTGAAGGTGAGGTCTGCAACATTGAGGTGGGGCTGGTCGGGAAACAGTGTGGCCAGTTGTTGCTGCAGGAAAGTCTTGAAGTTCGGTTGCTCTTTGTAGAGCTGTTGTATCGCATGGGCGGCTTCGTTGTGTTGCTCTATGAGGCTGCTATTGCGTGGAGGTGTGACGGCGGCAGGTGGCGTACTTGGCGAATCGGGTACAGGCAAATCGTCTGGTGCGTAGGTCGAAGACGCTACGAACGGGGCGGCCTGGCTTTTTTCTAGGTGGGGTGTCGGTGTTCCGGCAGGTTGGTGAAAGGGTCGATGCTGATCCAAAGGGGTTTGGACTGTAGAACTGGCTGGCGCAAGCATAGAAACAACCTCATCACTTAATGGAAATGGTGTCGTTACGGTCCTTGTAAGTCGCCAGGTAAGTGATGGGGTGTGTTGGGTTGGTTCCGGCTGCAAATGTAAGGAAAGAGGTATGCCCTGTGCCAGGGCATTGGATAAAAATCAGGGTTGAAACGCGCCGATGAATATCGCCGGGTCTACCCGGGCCTCGTTGAGGCTGACGTTCCAGTGCATATGCGGCCCGGTCGCACGGCCTGTCGAGCCGACCTTGCCCACCACTGCGCCGCGCACCAGTTGCTGGCCCACCTTCACGTCGATCTTGGACATATGGCAGAACATGCTGATAAAGCCCTGGCCATGGTCGACGAACACCGTGTTGCCGTTGAAGAAGTAATTGCCCACCAGGATCACCTTGCCGTTCGCAGGCGTCTTGATCGGCGTACCGGCTGGCACCGCGAAGTCCAGGCCCGAGTGTGGGTTGCGCTCTTCGCCATTGAAGAAGCGCCGCACGCCAAACTTGCTCGACAACGGCCCGTTCACCGGTTTATCCAGTACCAGGTTGCTCGGCAGGTTCGGGCTGAAACTGCGGTAAGCCTTGATCTGCACGGCCAGCTCATTTTCGATGCGCTTGAGCTGGGCCGGGTCGGGGTTGACCTGGCTTTTGTTTTTCAAGGTGATGCGCTGTTCCGGGTACTTCTTGTAGCCGACGATAAACGGCAGGTTGCGCCCACCGCTGCTGATGCGCTCGTTACCGGGCTTGACCGTCAACGGGATGCCGACAATCGCCAGCCAGTTGTCCTGCTCCTTGACCACCAGCACCGGCTTGCCCTGGTAGGTGGCTTTCGGCGCCGTGGCCGAAGGGCCTAGTTCGACGACGGCCACGCCGCCAGGCACGGGTTTGTTCAGGGTTCGCGTGATGTAGCTGTCGGCGTGGGCGTTAAACGTGAGGCACAACAGCATCAACAGGCTCAGTAGGCGTGGCATCGATCAATCCAATAATGAAAGGGTGACGGGTGTCAGGTGGTTGTCTTCCACCCGCACTTGCAATTGGCCTTCACCCAGGCGCGCGGTGAGGCGCTGACCGGTGTGGGTTTGTGCGGCGTTGCGAATCGCCTGGCCGCGCTCGTCCAACAGGATGCTGTAGCCACGGCCCAGGGTTGCCAGCGGGCTGACCACCTGCAACGTCTGCACCTGGCTTTGCAGTTGCAGGCGCCGCGCCTTGAGACCTTCGCGCATGGCGCGGGGCAGGCGTTCGGCGAGGCTGTCCAGGCGCTGGCGCAAGAGGGCCAGTTGACGGCCCGGGTGCTGGCCGGCGAGGCGGGTTTCCAGGCGGATCAAGCGCTCGCGACGGGTATTGAGGCTGCGCTCAAACGCACGACGCAAGCGCATGTCCAGGTCATCCAGGCGCTGGGCCTGTTGGCGCAAGCGCTCACCAGGGTGACGCAAGCGGCGGGCCATGCCTTCCAGGCGCAGGCGGCTGTGGCTCAGGCGGTTGCGCATCAGCATCACCAGGCGGCGCTGCAGGTTTTCTACCTGGCGCACCAGGTGGCTGGCGTCGGGGGCGAGCAACTCTGCGGCGGCGGAGGGAGTAGGGGCGCGCACGTCCGCCACGAAGTCGCTGATGGACACATCGGTTTCATGGCCGACGGCACTGACGATAGGGGTAACGCAGGCATCGATTGCGCGGGCCACCGCTTCTTCGTTGAAACACCAGAGGTCTTCTAGGGAGCCGCCGCCACGGGCCAGGATCAGCGCGTCGAAACCGCGTGCGTCCGCGAGTTTCAGTGCTCGCACAATCTGCGCGATCGCTTCGCGGCCTTGCACTGCTGTGGGAATCAGGGTCAGTTCAATGTTCGGCGCACGCCGGCTGAACACGCTGATGATGTCGCGAATCACCGCACCGGTGGGCGAGCTGATAATGCCAATGCGCCGAGGATGCACCGGCAGCGCCACTTTGCGTTCGGCACTGAACAGGCCTTCGGCGCTGAGTTTTTCCTTCAAAGCATCAAAGGCCAGGCGCAGCGCACCATCACCGGCCGGCTCCACGGTGTCGAGGATCAGTTGGTAATCGCCACGGCCCTCGAACAACGAGACCTTGCCGCGCACCTTCACCGCCAGGCCGTCTTTCAGTGCCTGGCGTACCCGCGCCGCGTTATTGCGAAACAGCGCGCAACGCACCTGGGCGCCACTGTCCTTGAGCGTGAAATACACATGACCGGAAGCCGGGCGGGCGAGGTTGGAGATCTCGCCTTCCACCCAGATATTGGTGAATACGTCTTCCAGCAACACCCGCGCACGGCCGTTGAGTTGGCTGACAGTCAGGACTTCGCGGTCCAGGCCCAAGCGGGCAAAAGGATCTTTAATCATGGGCGGCAGTTTATAGGCATTCGTGCAGGGTTTGACAGAATTGCTCCACCAGCGCGTTTGGCGCTTGCGCGCAGGCCAGCGCTACGGTGCTGTGGCAGTCCGGGTCGGCCAAGGGCAAAAAATGCACATTGGGCGGGGCAATGTCCTGCATGGATTTTGGTAACAAGGCAATACCGAAACCGGCCTGGATTAATTGCAACTGCGTGGTCTTGCGCGACATCACCCGCGCAGCCTTGGGGAAAAAACCGGCGCGCATGCACAATTCGGCTGACAGATAACTCAGCCCGCCGCGCTGAGGGTGGGGGATCGAAATAAACGCCTCGTCCTTGAGTTGCATTAATTCGACCGCTGCGTTGCCACGTGCCAACGGGTGACCCGTCGGCACTGCTAGCGCCAACGGCTCGGTGTACAAAGGCACCACGCGCACGCCTTCGCGCTGGCGCAACACCGGCAACCGCAGCAGGCCGACGTCCAGGCGCCCCTCGGCGATTTCTTCCAGTTGGGCTTCGGAGGAGAGCTTGACGATATCCATCGACACACCCGGGCAGCGCTCCAGCCACATGCTGATGCCTTGCAGTAAGGCGCCGCTCATCGGCACGGTGCTCGAGTGGCTCAGGCGCAGGGTGCCGAGTTGACCATGGCCCACTTGCGTCGCCAGGTCGCTGGCCTTGAGCAACTCACTCAGCAGGTTGCGCGCCCGTGGGTAGAAGGCTTCGCCGGCGGCCGTCAGCCGTGGCTGGCGTGCCGTGCGTTCGAACAGCGGGGTTTGCAGGTGGGATTCCAGCGCCTTGATCTGCCGGCTCAACGCCGATTGCGCCACGAACAGGCGTTCGGCCGCGGCACTGTAGCTGCCGCTGTCGGCGATTTCGACGAAATAACGCAGTTGGCGAGTGGAGATCACAAGTCATGCCTTTTTGAGATGGGTAGCGAGCTTTGAAGATATTAGTCGCAACACTCGTCGATGGCTAAAGTGAGTGGCATCTGAAATAGAAGGAATAAGTCATGAGCCCGGTTGAGCTGATGAGCCAGTGGTCGTTCGGCGGTGTTGATTGGCTGGTGATCGGCCTGGGCGTGACGGTGGCTTACATCGTGTTCGGCATTGCCGGATTCGGCACCGCGCTGGTGGCGGGGCCGATCCTGATTCTATTCATGCCGCTGTCGAAGATCATCCCGTTGCTGGTGCTTCTGGACTTTGTCGCGGCGTTTGGCGGCCTGTTGCAAACCCGGCGCGATGTGAACAAGCCGGAACTGTTGCGGTTGCTGCCCTGCATGGCCATCGGCTGCACCTTGGGCGTGGTGTTTTTGCTTAACCTGCATTCGGACCTGCTGCTGTTGTTGATGGGGCTGTTTATCAGCGCCTACGCGATTTACAGCCTGGCGGTGAAAGCACGGCCGACTCAGTTGGCGGCGGGCTGGTCGATTCCCATGGGCACTGTGGGTGGCCTGTTTGGTGCGCTATTTGGCAGTGGCGGCTTTTTATATGCGATCTATCTGAATAGCCGTTTGCCCAAGGACGCAGCGCGGGCTACGCAAAGCGCGCTGATCAGTTGCAGCACGGTCGTGCGTTTGAGTCTGTTCCTGATTGCCGGGGTGTATGCCGATTGGCCGTTATTGATGTTGGCGGTTTGTCTGTTGCCGGCGATGGTTCTGGGGTTGTGGTGTGGGCGCAGGCTGACGATGCGGTTGTCCCGTGAGGCGTTCGTGCGGTTGGTGACCTGGTTGGTATTGGCCAGTGGTATTGCGTTGATCGGGCGGTATTTGAGTACTTGACCTCATTTTTTCAGGGATTAAGCTGCCGTCCTCCCGGGCGTCATCGCGGGCAAGCCCGGCTCCCACATTGGAATGCGATCAACTGTGGGAGCCGGGCTTGCCCGCGATGGCGCCAATAGCCACACCGCAGGACTCCCATGAACTCCCAAAGCATCCTTGCCCCGAAAATCTCCACCTTACCCGTCCACGAACCCCGCGCCCGGGCAATCGTGCGCTGGCTGGTGCGCAAGAACATCATCAAGGAAGAGCTCACCACTTGCGGCCGCACCGGCAACCGCATGGGCTATGCCCTGGCCGATGGTGCCCGCGCCGTGGTGCTGCACCCCGAGGCGCTGCCATTCAACGAGCCGGTCAACGGTTTGGAGATCATCTACAAGCGTTGCATCTACACGCCGGCCAAGGGGTTCCTCGAAGAAGCTGGCTGCCCGGAGTGCCTCAAGGAAGTCGGCGAGGCGCTGTTTGAAAGCCTGGAAGACTGGATGCCTGGCCACACCGATAACTTCACCTGCCCGCTATGTGGGCATGAAGACGACATCAATGGCTTCCTGTTCCTGCAGGAATGCGGGTTTTCCAACCTGGGCTTTATCTTCAACAACTGGGCGGAGGCGGGCTTCAAGCAGAGCTTTATCGACGAGTTTGCCGACTGGTTGGACCAGAAGATTGCCTGGGTCAAAGTTGAGCTGTAGGAGCGAGCTTGCTCGCGAAAATCGTCAACGATAACGGGGTGAGTCTGATTTAACGCGGTGCCTTTGCCTCCTTCGCGAGCAAGCTCGCTCCTACAGAAAAAGCTGTGGGTTTTCTCCATCTATCAGTATTACCAAGTTTGTCAGAGTTTTACATTGAGCCCGGCAGGGTGCATGTATATAATGGCGCGCTTCCATTTTCCCGCTCGGGAGCCCCCGCGATGCTGCGTATCAGCCAAGAAGCTCTGACATTCGACGACATTCTCCTAGTGCCCGGTTATTCCGAGGTGCTTCCTAACGAAGTCAGTCTCAAGACCCGCCTAACCCGTGGCATCGAGCTGAATATTCCCCTGGTTTCTGCTGCCATGGACACCGTCACCGAAGCCCGTTTGGCAATCGCCATGGCTCAGGAAGGCGGCATCGGCATCATCCACAAGAACATGACCATCGAGCAGCAAGCTGCCGAAGTGCGCAAGGTCAAGCGTTACGAAGCCGGCGTGGTGAAAGATCCGATCACCATCGAAGCTGAGGCCACCGTGCGTGATCTGTTCGAACTCACTCGCATGCACAACATCTCCGGCGTTCCGGTGCTGCACGATGGCGACCTGGTCGGCATCGTCACTTCCCGTGACGTGCGTTTCGAGAACCGCCTTGAAGTCACCGTCCGCGAAGTGATGACGCCTAAAGAGCGCCTCGTCACCGTCAAGGAAGGCGCCGACAAGAACGATGTGCGCGAACTGCTGCACAAGCACCGCATCGAGCGCGTGCTGATCGTCGACGACAAATTCGCCCTCAAAGGCATGATGACCGTCAACGACATCGAAAAAGCCAAGGCTTACCCGCTGGCCAGCAAGGATGACCAAGGTCGTCTGCGCGTTGGCGCTGCGGTCGGTACCGGTAAAGACACCGGTGACCGCGTCTCGGCCCTGGTCGCTGCCGGTGTTGACGTGGTGGTGGTCGACACCGCCCACGGCCACTCCAAAGGCGTGATCGACCGTGTGCGTTGGGTCAAGCAGAACTTCCCTGACGTGCAGGTGATCGGCGGCAACATCGCCACCGGCGCTGCCGCCAAGGCCCTGGCCGAAGCGGGCGCCGATGCAGTCAAGGTCGGTATCGGCCCAGGCTCCATCTGCACCACGCGTATCGTTGCCGGTGTCGGCGTGCCGCAGATCAGCGCCATCGCCAACGTTGCCGCTGCCCTTGAAGGCACAGGCGTACCGTTGATCGCCGACGGCGGCATCCGTTTCTCCGGTGACCTGTCCAAGGCCATCGTTGCCGGTGCCTCCTGCGTGATGATGGGCTCGATGTTTGCCGGTACCGAAGAGGCGCCAGGCGAGATCGAACTGTTCCAGGGCCGTTCGTACAAGGCTTACCGTGGCATGGGTTCGCTGGGCGCCATGTCCCAGGCGCAGGGCTCTTCCGACCGTTACTTCCAAGACTCTTCGGCAGGCGCCGAGAAGCTCGTACCGGAAGGCATCGAAGGCCGTGTGCCGTACAAAGGCACCCTGAGCGCGATCATCCACCAACTGATGGGCGGCCTGCGTTCCTCGATGGGCTACACCGGCAGCGCCAACATCGAAGAAATGCGCACCAAGCCAGAGTTCGTGCGGATCACCGGCGCCGGCATGGCTGAGTCCCATGTCCACGACGTGCAGATCACCAAGGAAGCGCCAAACTACCGTGTAGGTTGAGCCTTCCAGCAAAATGTTAAGTAACCGGGGCTGTTCTTCAGCCCCGAGTTGTTTCTGATTCATTAGACGAGACTGACTTCATGGCCCTCGACATTCACGCCCACCGCATCCTGATCCTCGACTTCGGTTCCCAGTACACCCAGCTGATCGCCCGCCGCGTGCGTGAAATCGGCGTGTACTGCGAACTGCACCCGTTCGACATGGACGATGAAGCGATCCGCGAATTCGCACCTAAAGGCGTCATTCTCGCCGGTGGCCCCGAGTCCGTTCACGAAGCCAACAGCCCGCGCTGCCCGCAAGCGGTATTCGACCTGGGCGTGCCGGTGTTCGGCATCTGCTACGGCATGCAGACCATGGCCGAGCAACTGGGCGGCAAGGTTGAAGGTTCCGAGCTGCGTGAATTCGGTTATGCCCGTGTCGACGTGGTTGGCAAGAGCCGCCTGCTGGATGGCATCGAAGACCACATCGACGCCGACGGCCTGTTCGGCCTCGACGTGTGGATGAGCCACGGTGACAAGGTCACCAAGATGCCGGAAGACTTCCACATCCTGGCCAGCACCCCAAGCTGCCCGATCGCTGGCATGTTCAGCGACGAGCGTCGCTACTACGGCGTGCAGTTCCACCCGGAAGTGACCCACACCAAGCAAGGTGGGCGCATCCTGTCGCGTTTCATCCTCGACATCTGCGAGTGTGAAGCCCTGTGGACCCCGTCGAAAATCGCTGAAGACGCCATCGCCCAGGTGCGCGCCCAGGTCGGCACCGACAACGTGCTGCTCGGCCTGTCCGGCGGCGTTGACTCCTCGGTTGTGGCGGCCTTGCTGCACAAGGCCATCGGCGACCAGCTGACCTGCGTATTTGTCGACAATGGCCTGCTGCGCCTGCACGAAGGTGAGCAAGTGATGGCCATGTTCGCCGAGAACATGGGCGTCAAGGTGATCCGCGCCAACGCTGAGGACCAGTTCCTCAACAACCTGGCCGGCGAGTCCGACCCGGAGAAGAAGCGCAAGATCATCGGCCGCACCTTCATCGACGTATTCGATGCCGAGTCCACCAAACTGGACAACATCAAGTACCTCGCCCAGGGCACCATCTACCCCGACGTGATCGAGTCGGCCGGCGCCAAGAGCGGCAAGGCCCACGTGATCAAATCCCACCACAACGTGGGTGGCCTGCCTGAGGAAATGAACCTCAAGCTGGTAGAACCGCTGCGCGAGCTGTTCAAGGACGAAGTCCGCCGTCTGGGCCTGGAACTGGGCCTGCCGTACGACATGGTCTACCGCCACCCATTCCCAGGCCCGGGCCTGGGCGTGCGTATCCTGGGTGAAGTGAAAAAGGAATACGCCGACCTGCTGCGTCGCGCCGACCACATCTTCATCGAAGAACTGCGCAAGGCCGACTGGTACCACAAGGTCAGCCAGGCATTCGTGGTGTTCCAGCCGGTGAAATCGGTTGGCGTTGTCGGCGATGGCCGCCGTTACGCGTGGGTTGTTGCACTGCGTGCCGTAGAGACGATCGACTTCATGACAGCGCGTTGGGCACACCTGCCTTACGAACTGCTGGAGACGGTCAGCGGCCGTATCATCAATGAGATCGAAGGTATTTCCCGCGTGACCTATGACGTGTCGAGCAAGCCGCCGGCGACGATTGAGTGGGAATGATGGGACGCCCGGCATTGTCCGGCACCCACTAGCAAAAAATGCCCTGGAGCCCGCGTAATTGCGGGCTTTTGGCTTTTTGGGGTTGGCACTTTCAGCCGCTTTGTGCATCTCCAGGTATGGGCGGCTGCCCCTTTGACACACGTCGCCTGACGGATTGCGCGTAAAAATTTTACGGAGAATTTACGCAGCCTGTTTGGGGGGGGCATCCGATACTGCGCGGTGCTCATTTCGGAACGCTACTGTGATGTCACTCGCAGCAATTCGGCTAATCGGCTTCATCTTAGGTATTTTTTTGATCACGCTGGCCGTCAGCATGGCTATTCCCATGATTACGCTGGTGGTCTATGAGCGCAGCGACGATCTCTCGGCCTTCCTCTGGGCGAGTTTGATTACGCTTATTTGCGGTCTTCTGTTGATCGTGCGAGGGCGCCCCGATACTGGCCATCTTCGCCCAAGGGACATGTACTTGCTGGCTACCGCAAGCTGGGTAGTTGTGTGCACGTTCGCCGCGTTACCCATGGTATTCATCAGTCATATCAGTTACACCGACGCCTTCTTTGAAACGATGTCTGGCATCACAACCACTGGCTCGACCGTACTCAGCGGTCTGGATAGTGCATCTCCCGGATTGCTGATCTGGCGTTCGATGCTCCATTGGTTGGGCGGCATCGGTTTTATCGGCATGGCTGTGGCGATTCTTCCACTTTTGCGCATCGGCGGGATGCGTCTGTTCCAGACAGAGTCCTCAGATTGGTCTGAGAAAGTGACCCCTCGCTCCCATGTGGCAGCCAAGTACATTCTTTTGCTCTATCTGGGGCTTACGGGCCTCGGAACCCTGTCGCTCTGGCTCGCTGGAATGACGCCATTTGAAGCGGTCAACCATGCGATGTCGCTGATCTCTACCGGAGGATTCTCAACCTCGGACGCCTCTCTTGGGCATTGGACGCAACCAGCGATTCACTGGGTGGCAGTAGCCATCATGGTTCTGGGCAGCCTGCCATTCACCTTGTACGTTGCAACATTGCGAGGTAATCGGCGTGCGTTGATCAGGGATCACCAGGTGCGCGGATTTATTGGATTCTTGCTCATCACATCGCTGGCTGTGGGTACCTGGCTGCACGTTCACAGCGATCATGGATGGTGGGATGCGTTTCGTATCGTGGCCGTCAATGTGACCTCGGTGGTCACGACCACTGGCGTTGCGGTGGGCGACTACACCTTGTGGGGCAGCTTCGCGGTCTTGCTGTTTTTCTATTTAACCTTTGTCGGAGGCTGTTCCGGCTCAACGGCAGGCGGTCTTAAAATCTTCCGATTTCAAGTAGCTGCCGCTCTGCTGGTCAGCAGCTTGAAGCAGTTGATCCATCCTCGAGCCGTGATTCAGAAAAAATACAACGGCCATCCTATCGACGAGGAGATTGTGCGCTCGCTTTTAACCTTTTCGTTTTTCTTCACCATCACGATTGCCGTTATCGCTTTGGGCCTTGCTCTCATTGGGCTTGATTGGATAACCGCGTTGAGCGGCGCCGCCACGGCGGTGTGTAACGTCGGGCCAGGCCTGGGCACCATCATTGGGCCGGCCGGCAATTTTTCATCATTGCCGGATGCGGCCAAATGGTTACTTACCGTTGGAATGCTTCTGGGAAGGTTGGAAATCCTGACGGTGCTGGTACTCATAACTCCGGTTTTCAGAAGGTACTGAAATTCTGGATTAGGTTGTTTTTCTGGATTATTCATCCAGCCAGCGGTGGTTTATCGCGCTGGGTGAAGCCGCCTAAGCTGAACTCTCCATCGAATCGTGAAGAAGGAGATTCCCCCATGACAGACCATTCCATCCGAGGCAAAGTCGTTCTAATCGCTGGCGGCGCCAAGAATCTTGGGGGGTTGATCGCGCGCGACCTGGCCGCTCAGGGCGCCAAGGCTGTCGCGATCCACTACAACAGCGCGGCGTCCAAGGTCGATGCCGATGCAACTGTCGCCGCAGTGCAAGCCAGCGGTGCGCAGGCTGTGGCGTTGCAGGGCGACCTGACAACGGCCGGCGCCGTCGAAAAACTGTTCGCCGATGCTGTCGCTGCTGTCGGCAAGCCCGACATCGCCATCAATACCGTCGGTAAGGTGCTCAAGAAGCCAATGGCCGAAATCAGCGAGGCGGAGTACGACGAGATGACGGCAGTCAATTCGAAGACCGCTTTCTTTTTTCTCAAGGAAGCCGGCAAGCACCTCAACGACAACGGCAAGATCTGCACCGTAGTGACCTCGCTGCTGGGCGCTTTTACGCCGTTCTATGCCGCCTACGCAGGCACAAAAGCGCCCGTGGAGCATTTCACTCGCGCCGCCTCCAAGGAGTTCGGTGCGCGCGGTATTTCGGTGACGGCGGTCGGCCCAGGCCCGATGGACACGCCATTTTTCTATCCGGCCGAGGGTGCCGATGCAGTGGCGTATCACAAGACGGCTGCGGCGCTTTCAACATCCAGCAAAACTGGCCTGACCGACATCCAGGATGTAGTGCCCTTTATTCGGCACTTGGTAAGCGACGGATGGTGGATTACTGGACAGACCATCCTCATTAATGGTGGGTACACCACCAAATAAGCCGCGGCGGCACCGTTTTGCCGATATAAGGAAAAATCACCAACGGACAGCACCCCGGTGGCGGGGTGCGAGTACGATGAATGCCTTGGTTTTGCTGGATGAGGGGGTGTTGCGCCTCCTCAGTTAGAGCGGGCGCTATGGAAAGGGATGAATGGATAGGCTCGATCAGTACCGCATATTTGTTCAGGTTGCCGAGATGGGCAGTTTCATCAACGCTGCCCATGCGCTGCAAGTGCCGCGGGCGTCGGTGTCGGCTGCTGTGCAGCAACTCGAATCGACCATGGGCACGCGCTTGCTGCACCGAACGACGCGACATGTGCGGCTGACCGCTGATGGTGTGCAATTGTTGGAACGGGTGCGTCTGTTCCTTTGCGACGCGGAAGACATTGATCAGTTATTTCATGCCAGCCAACGCAAGATTTCGGGGCGTCTGAATGTGGACGTGCCTAGCCGTATTGCTCGTCGGCTGATTGCCCCTGCGTTGCCAGGCTTTTTGCGCCGCTATCCTCGCCTCCAGTTGGCGTTGGGTTCGACCGATCGCGCGATTGATCTGGTGCAGGAGGGTGTTGACTGTGCCGTGCGGATTGGAGCGCTGCACGACAGCAGTCTGGTCGCGCTTCCCTTGGGTCATATCGCATTGATCAACTGCGCCAGCCCAGGCTACCTGCACGAGCATGGTGTGCCGGCCAAGCCGGATGATCTGCTGCAAGGACACTTTTGCGTGGGGTATGCCTCGCCTTCCACAGGGCGGGAGCTTCCCTGGGACTGCTATGTGTCGGGTGAGGAGCGGCAGCTTGTCGTACCCAGTCGGGTGATTGTCAACAACGCTGAAAGCTACATCGCCTGTTGCGTCTCGGGGGTGGGATTGATCCAGATTCCCAGATTTGACGTTCAGCACCTGCTCGACGCAGGCGAACTGGTTGAGGTTATGCCCGACTGTCGTGCCGCGCCGATGCAGGTATCGCTTGTCTATCCGAACCGCAGGCAACGTTCGCGTCGTCTTAACGCATTCCTCGAGTGGTTCCAGGGCTTGGTGCAACCTCACCTTGACCGCTGATTATTAGAGAAGTAGTGATCGAATCAAATCCGTATCGAACGGTGTTGTCCCTTGATCAGGCGCAAACACCGTCTGTGCCAGTTGGGGTAACAAAAGAGGGGGCGCTTCGCGACCCAGCGGGAGCAGGCTCCCTCGCCACGGGTTGCTTTGTGTCCTGTAAGTGGCGGCACTACGACTTAAACTGAGGGTGTAGAGAGGGTATCGACAGTACGCTCAGTGTCAGAAAAACTCATCCAGCAGACAATAGAACTTCATACGCTGCTCATCGGGCTCAACGCCATAAACCTCGAAAAATGGCTTCACCCATTCCTGCCCCAAGTTGCGTTCAATACTTCGTGCTGCCAGGGCAAGGTCTTGGAACCGATCGCTGACCCCGAGGCGTCCACAGTCGATGAAGCCGCTGAAGCAACCCTCTGCTGCCATGAAATTCGGCAGGCACGCGTCGCCATGGGTCACTACCAGATCATGAGTCTTTGGCTGAGTCGCCACCAGTTCGGCAAACACATCCTCAGCGCTTTGCCCCAGTCGCTCGTCATCGAAGTCTGCCTCGTCCACGAGGCCGGCACTGACGTGCTCCCGTGCGCGTGCAATGCGCAGCTCAAGGGAGTGATCGAAGGGGCAGAGGGCCACGGGTAACTGGTGTAAAGCACGCAGCGCGGTCGCCAGGATGTGAATGATTTGCCCGGCAGGAAGCTCGTTGGTGCTGGCCAGGTCCCGTCCCGGTACGGCGGTCATCAGTAACCAATGGCGATGGACCTCTTTAACTTCATCCAAGACCGCAGGCGCCGACAGACCCATGTGCTGCAGCCACCTAAGCCGATCAATTTCGTCTGCCAACTCACCGTGTTCCTCGAGGGGCTCGGATTTCAGGAACAGATCCGTGCCACTGTCTTGGTGCAGGCGAAAGACGTCAGCGCGCGATTCACCAATGGCCTGTTGTTCAATCAGCGCATGGGGGAATTGTTCACGCCATTTTTGGGGGATATTCATCGCTGTCTCTGGCTTTAGCGCCGCGCCACATCCGAAAAGTAAAACTTATCCAACGTATGCCGCGACTCGGTGTACTCGAATTGCCTTCCATCCTGCAAAAACGTCTGGTTGCTCACCACAATCACATGGCTTTGCCCATCCAGATCCAGATGCGCCTGGTCGTCCTTGCTGCGCGGCAAGGCTTCGATGGTGCGTTGCGCGTAGCTGATCTGCAGCTGCAGCGTTTGCTCGATAAACGCGTAGATCGACTGCTCGGCGATGTCGCGGTCCAGGCCGGGAATCAGGTCGCTGATGAAATGGTTGATGTCCAGGATCACCCGTTTGCCACCGATGCGGCGTACCCGTTTGATGCGCGTGATCAGGGTGCCGGGCTCGGCCTCGATGTGTTGCAGCAGTGACCCTTCCAGTGGGATCTGGGTGAACTCGACCACCTCGGTGCGTACGTCATCACCCAGGTCGGCGTGGGTCTCGTGGAAGCTGACGATGCCGCCCAGTTGGAACTCAATCGGGTTGGGCGACAACACAAAGGTGCCCTTGCCGTGGATTTTTTGTGCAAAGCCGCGTTCCTGCAACTGCTCGATGGCGCGCCGCACGGTGCCACGGCTGGCCTGGTAGGCGTCCATCAATTCGGTTTCGGAGGGAAGGCGCGTACCGCGTTGCAGGCGTTCGGTGGTGATGCTGGCAAGCAGATCCGTATAGATCTGGTTGTATTTGCTCATGGGATGGCTCTTGCCCGGCGTTATGAAGGTGGACTGCGCGTTCAAGGCAGGAACCATAGTGGCAGAGGTGGGGTTTGTCCATTGGACAGCGGTGCGAGCTGGGGAAAAATCTGACAGAAAGCTCGCAGGCATAAACAAAAGTGTAACTCGTACAGACGAGTTGTTGATTTAACTCGTACAGACGAGTACTTTTCCCTTCTCGGCGTGCTGCCAACGACTGCCACCCATAAAAACAATCACAGTGGAAAACGAGCATGAGCCACGACTATTCAACGATTGCCCGCGAGATTCTCGACAACCTCGGGGGCCGCGAAAACCTTGAGCAGGCCGCCCATTGCGTGACCCGCCTGCGCCTGGCGCTCAAGGACCCCAGCCTGGTCAACAGCAGTGCGCTGAACCAGGTAGACCTGGTCAAAGGGTCGTTCTTTACCGGTGGCCTGTTCCAGGTGGTGATCGGCCCCGGCGAAGTGGAAAAGGTCTACGCCGCCCTGCGCGAACTGACCGGCCTGGCCGCCTCGACCATTGCCGACGTCAAGAAGGCCGGCGGCGACAAGACCAACCCCATGCAGCGTCTGGTGCGGGTGTTCTCCGATGTATTCATGCCGATCCTGCCCGCGCTGATCATCGCGGGCCTGTTGATGGGCGTGAACAACCTGATGGGCGCCAAGGGCATGTTCATCGAAGGCAAGACGCTGCTGGAGGCCTACCCGAACCTGGATGGCCTGTGGAGCCTGATCAACCTGATGGCCAACACCTCCTTCGTGTTCCTGCCGGCGCTGGTGGGCTGGTCGGCGGCCAAGCGGTTCGGCGGCAGTGAAATCCTCGGCATCGTGCTGGGCCTGATGCTGGTGCACCCGGACCTGCTCAACGCCTGGAACTACGGCAAGGCGGTCGCTGGCCTCGACGGCCAGAGCCTGCCGTACTTCGATATCTTCGGTTGGTTCCAGATCGAGAAAGTCGGCTATCAAGGGCAGATCCTGCCGATCCTGATGGCGGCCTTTGTCATGAGCGTGATCGAAAAGTGGCTGCGGGCGAGGGTGCCGAATGCCATCCAACTGCTGGTCGTGCCGATCACCACCATCGTCGTCACCGGTGTGCTCGCCCTGGCGATCATCGGCCCGGTGACCCGTCACCTCGGCATCCTGATCACCGAAGGTTTGGTGACGCTGTTCGAGATCGCCCCGATGATCGGCGGCGCGATTTTCGGCCTGCTCTACGCGCCGCTGGTGATCACCGGCATGCACCACATGTTCCTGGCGGTCGACCTGCAGCTTATTTCCACCCAGGGCGGCACCTTTATCTGGCCGATGATCGTCATGTCCAACCTGGCCCAGGGCAGCGCCGCCCTTGGGGTGTTCTACATGACCCGCAACGCGCGGGACAAAAGCATGGCCTCGACCTCGGCGATTTCCGCTTACTTCGGCATCACTGAGCCGGCGATGTTCGGCGTGAACCTGCGCTTCAAGTTTCCGTTCTATGCCGCGCTGCTGGGCTCGGCGCTGGGCAGTATTTTCCTGTCGTTGAACAAGGTGCAGGCCTCGGCCATCGGCGTCGGTGGGCTGCCCGGGTTTATCTCGATTGTGCCGAGCGCCATTCCGATGTTCGTGATTGGCATGGTCGTGGCGATGGTCGTGCCGTTTGCGCTGACGTGCGTGTTGAGCATGAAGATCGTTCGGCCTGGTTACCGGGTCGCCTGAAGGTCGCTATCGCAGGCAAGCCAGCTCCCACAGTGATTTGTGAACACATTCAAATGTGGGAGCTGGCTTGCCTGCGATGAGGCCAGAAGGGCCAGCCCCCAACTCTACTGAAGGAACCCACCATGCAAACCTGGCAACACTCGGTGATCTACCAGATCTACCCCAAAAGCTTCCACAGCCACGCGGGTAACGCCACCGGTGACCTGTTGGGCATCGTGGACAAACTCGACTACCTCAAGTGGCTGGGCGTGGATTTTCTGTGGGTCACCCCGTTCCTGCGCTCGCCCCAGCGCGACAACGGCTACGACATCAGCGACTACTACGCCATCGACCCCAGCTACGGCACCATGGCCGATTGCGAGCTGCTGATCAGCGAAGCCGCCAAGCGTGGCATCAAGCTGATGCTCGACATCGTGGTCAACCACACCTCCATCGAACACGAATGGTTCCAGCAGGCGCGCAGCAGCCTCGACAACCCCTACCGCGACTTCTATATCTGGCGCGACCAGCCGAACAACTGGGAATCCAAGTTCGGCGGTTCGGCCTGGGAATACGAAGCGCAGACCGGCCAGTACTACCTGCACCTGTTCGACCACACCCAGGCCGACCTCAATTGGGACAACCCCCAGGTGCGCGCCGAAGTATTCAAGATGATGCGCTTCTGGCGCGACAAAGGCGTGGGTGGGTTCCGCCTGGATGTGATCAACCTGATCTCCAAGCCCGCCGATTTCCCCGAGGACAACAGCGATGGCCGCCGCTTCTACACCGACGGCCCGAACGTGCATGAATACCTGCAGCAAATGCACCGCGAAGTCTTTGAAGACCATGACCTGATCAACGTGGGCGAGATGTCATCCACCCGCCTGGAACACTGCATTCGCTACTCGAATCCAGCGTCTAAAGAACTGTCGATGACGTTTAACTTCCATCACCTGAAAGTCGATTACCCGAACCTGCAGAAGTGGGTGAAGGCCGACTTCGACTTCCTGCAACTCAAGCAGATTTTCTCCGACTGGCAGATGGGCATGCAGGCCGGTGGCGGCTGGAATGCGTTGTTCTGGTGCAACCACGATCAGCCGCGGGTGGTTTCGCGTTTTGGTGACGACGGCGAATATCGCGTGGTCTCGGCCAAGATGCTCGCCACGGCGCTGCACTTTCTGCAGGGCACGCCGTATGTGTATCAGGGCGAAGAGCTGGGCATGACCAACCCCGGCTTCGACAGCATCTCGCAGTACCGTGATGTGGAAACCCTGAACATCTTCCGGCTCAAGCGCGATGCGGGCGAGTCCGAAGCCTCGAGCATGGCGGCGATCATGCAGAAGTCCCGCGACAACGGGCGTACGCCCATGCAGTGGAGCACCGAAGCGAACGCGGGGTTCAGTCGCGGTGAACCCTGGATCGGCATCCCCGCCAATGCCGCGCAGATCAACGTCGCAAGCCAGATGGATGACCCGGATTCAGTGCTGCATCACTACCGCAGGCTGATCGACTTGCGCCGCCGCGAACCGCTGATACAGCAAGGCGTTTACCGCCCGTTGCTGCAAGACCATCTCCAGGTCTGGGCGTACCTGCGTGAAGGTCACGGCGAGCGCTTGTTGGTAGTCAACAACTTCTATGGATCACCGTGCGAGATCCAACTGCCCGAAGGCGTGATCAACGCCGCGAACGAGCAACGCCTGCTGATCAGCAACTACCCCGACTGCCCACCGCGCACGAGCACGCTGGTGCTACGCCCTTATGAATCCTTCGTGCTGCACCTGACGGGTTGAAACACCCCCTGTAGGAGCGAGCTCGCTCGCGAAGATCGCCAACGAAAACGCGCCCCTCCAGGTGTTGCGTGGAGGCTGCAAGTTCTTCGCGAGCAAGCTCGCTCCTACAGGTGATCGCGTCACGCAAGACCGTAAGAAAAAACAATAAAAATAAAAGGAGCGCTTCATGAAAACAACAATCAAGCTGGGCCTTATAGCGTCCTGCCTCACGGTGCCTTTCGGCGCCCAAGCCCTGGAGTTTGCCGGGTATTTGCGCAGCGGTGTGGGCACGTCAACCGGAAGTGGCAAGCAGCAATGTTTCCAACTGCCGGGTGCGCAAACCAAATACCGCCTGGGTAACGAATGCGAGCAGTACGCCGAGCTGGAACTGCGTCAGGATTTGCTGACCCTTGACGATGGTTCGGTGCTCAGCGTCGATGCCATGGCTTCCCTCTACAACAAGTACGACCGCGCCCTGAAGTTCCAGGGCGAAAACAACGGCTCGGCGCGCATGCCACAGATGTATGCGCAGTGGTCCAACCTGCCCAGCCTCAATGGCGGTTCGCTGTGGGCCGGGCGGCGTTACTACAAGCGTAACGACATCCATATCTCCGACTTCTACTACTGGAACCAGAGCGCCACCGGTGGCGGGATCGAGGACGTGCTGATCGGCGGATTGAAATACAGCTACGCGCTGTCGCGCAAAGACAACCTGTACCAGAAGGAATACGCCACCCGTCACGACTTCAACGTCGCAGGTTTCAAGACCAACCCCGGTGGCGAGCTGGAACTGGGCTTGAGCTACATCGCCAAGGCCGGTGGCCGTGACACAAACAGCGGCTGGGCGCTGACGGCGCAGCATGTGCAAGCGGCCTTCCTGGGCGGCAAGAACAAGTTTGCCCTGCAGTACGGCGAAGGCCCCGGCACCGGCCTGGGCTACACCGGCAATACCGCGCTGGACAAGAGCAGCAAAAGTTACCGCGCGGTGGAGTTCTTTGATTGGCAGGTAACGCCGCGTTTCGGCGGGCAAGTCGAGGCGGTGTACCAGAAAGATGTGCGCCCAGGGCGTCAGGACCAGAACTGGATGTCCCTGGGTGTGCGCCCGGCGTATGCGCTCAGCGAGCAATTCAAACTGGTCACTGAGCTGGGGCACGATCAGGTCGAGGCCACAGGCGGTACGCGCAAATTGAGCAAATTTACCTTCGCCCCGACCTGGTCGCCCAAAGGCCCTGAATTCTGGGCGCGGCCGGAGGTGCGGTTGTATTACACCTATGCATCCTGGAACAAAGCGGCCAAGCGTGCGGCCAATGAGCTGGCGGCGGGCTCGGCGTTGTCCGACACCGGCGCCTATGGCACGGCGCGGCATGGCTCGAACATAGGCATGCAGGTCGAATATTGGTGGAAGTAATCAGGAGGGAGTACGCGGGCTAATGTGGGAGCGGGCTTGCTCGCGAATGCAGTGGGGCAGTCAGTGAATGTGTCGCCTGATACAACGCATTCGCGAGCAAGCCCGCTCCCACACTGACCTTCGTCATCCTCAACCTTGCATCGACTCAACGATTTTTAAAGAACAACACAAACAGGTGAAGTCATGACCACATCTCAACCCCTGGAACTGCTGGCACCCTTGTCCGGGGTTTTGCTGGCGCTGGACCAGGTGCCCGACCCGGTATTTTCCGGCCGCGTGATTGGCGATGGCCTGTGCATCGACCCCACCTCGCAAACCCTCTGCGCGCCGTTGACCGGGGTGATCAGCAACATTCAGGACAGCGGCCATGCGGTCAGTGTCACCGCCGATAACGGTGTGCAGGTGCTGCTGCATATTGGCCTGGATACCGTGAACCTGGCGGGCCAGGGCTTCACCCGGCTGGTCGAGGAGGGCCAACGGGTGGAGGCCGGACAGCCGCTGATCGAGTTCGATGCCGACTATGTCGCGCTCAATGCACGCAGCCTGCTGACCTTGATGCTCATTGTGAGCGGCGAGCCGTTTGTGCCGTTGGTGGCCGGTCAGGCGCTGGTCGAGTCCGGCCAGCCACTGTTGCAGGTCTCGCCGGGGCCGATGAAAGCTGAGGTGGACGAGGAGGAGGGCAATGCGCTGTTTTCCAAGCCAGTGACCCTGCCCAATGCCAGCGGCTTGCACGCCCGCCCTGCGGCGGTGTTTGCCCAGGCGGCGAAGGGGTTCAGTTCCAGCATTTTCCTGCACAAGCAAACCCTGAGCGCGAATGCCAAGTCGCTTGTAGCGATCATGGCGCTGCAGACCTCCCAGGGCGACAGTGTGCAAGTGAGCGCGGCGGGGGAAGATGCCGAGGCGGCGATTCAGGCGCTGGTGGCGTTGTTGCTCGACGGCTGTGGCGAGACGCTGCCGGTAGCGGTCGAGACGATCAACAAACCCGCTGCGCCTGCTTCTTCGGCGTCCGTGTTGCGAGGCATCTGTGCCTCGCCTGGCTCGGCGTTCGGCCAGGTGGTCCAAGTGGCTGAACCGGCGCTTGAGATTCCCGAAGCCGGTGCCGGAGAAACCTTCGAACGTACCGCATTGGCGCGTGGCCTGCGGGCGGCAAACGAGGCGTTGCAAGCGTTGCAGGCCAAGGCGGCCGGCAGCGCCCAGGCCGAGATCTTCCGCGCCCATCAGGAGTTGCTCGAAGACCCGACCCTGCTTGAGCAAGCCCATAGCCTGCTGGCCGAAGGCAAGAGCGCGGCCTTTGCCTGGAACACCGCCACAGTGGCGACCGCCAGACTCTTCGAAGGCTTGGGTAAAACGCTGCTGGCTGAGCGTGCGGCGGATTTGGCCGACGTCGGCCAGCGCGTACTCAAGTTGATCCTGGGCGTGCCAGAGCGGTCCATGGAGCTGCCGGAGTGCGCCATCCTGGTCGCTGAACAACTGACACCCTCACAAACCGCCGGCCTGGATACCAGCAAAGTGCTGGGCTTTGTCACGGTCGCCGGGGGCGCTACCAGTCACGTGGCCATCCTCGCCCGGGCCCTCGGCCTGCCATCCCTTTGCGGTGTACCCAGTCAAGTACTGGCCTTGGCCAACGGCAAGCGGGTACTGCTCAATGCCGACAAAGGTGAGCTGCAGCTGGAGCCGAACCTGGCCGAAATCGAACAACTGCAGGCGGTGCGCCAACAGCAAAAGCTGCGGCTGCAGCGTGAAGTGGCACAGGCCTCACAGGCAGCGGTCACCCGCGACGGTCACCACGTCGAGGTCACGGCCAACGTCGCCTCGTTGCAGGAAGTGGAGCAGTCCCTGACCCTGGGCGGTGAAGGCGTGGGCCTGCTGCGTTCGGAGTTCCTCTACCTGGAACGTAACCGTGCGCCGAGCGCAGAGGAGCAGGCCGACACCTACAGCGCCATTGACCGCGCCCTCGGCACCGAACGAAATCTGGTGGTACGTACCCTGGATGTGGGCGGCGATAAACCCTTGGCCTATGTGCCGATGGACAGCGAGACCAACCCGTTCCTAGGCCTGCGCGGTATCCGCTTGTGCCTGGAACGCCCCGAACTGTTGCGTGAACAGTTACGTGCGATTCTTGCCAGCGCCGGCTTGGCGCGGCTGCATATCATGTTGCCGATGGTCAGCCTGCTGTCGGAGCTGCACCTGGCGCGCAAAATGCTCGAAGAGGAAGCACAGGCCCTTGGCCTGAGCGAACTGCCCAAGCTGGGCATCATGATCGAAGTGCCGAGCGCGGCGTTGATGGCGGATGTGTTTGCGCCCCATGTGGATTTCTTCTCCATCGGCACCAACGACCTCACCCAATACACCTTGGCCATGGACCGCGACCACCCGCGGCTGGCCAGCCAGGCCGACAGTTTTCACCCGGCGGTGCTGCGCCTGATCGACATCACCGTCAAGGCCGCCCATGCCCACGGCAAGTGGGTGGGCGTGTGTGGTGCGCTGGCGTCCGAAACCATGGCGGTGCCGGTGTTGATCGGTCTGGGCGTGGATGAGCTGTCGGTCAGTGTGCCGCTGATCCCCACCATCAAGGCCACCGTGCGCGAGCTGGACCTGCACGACTGCCAGATCATCGCCCGCCAGGTGCTGGGCCTGGAAGAAGCCGACCAAGTGCGCGAGGCCCTGCGCCTGTACCACGCGGCCACCGTTGAAACCTCACCTGTCGTGGAGCACTGAGCATGTTCGAGAAATTGCAGCGGGCGTTCTGGAAAGCCCTGACGCCTGATATGGTGGCCGAGACGGTTACCGCGTCGACCCCCAGTCTGTTGTCGGCCGAGATGCTGAGTGCATTGGGCGGGGAGGGCAACGTCACGTCACAGCAGCGCGTGGCACTCACGCGGGTGCGGGTGCAGTTGCGGGAGGCGGGGCGTTTGGATGAGTCGGCGTTGAAGGCCGCGGGTATACCCGCCGTGATGGTACTGCCGGGCGGCGTGGCCCACCTGCTCACCGGCCTATAAGGCGACGATGATCAAATGTGGGAGCCGGGCTTGCCCGCGATAGCGGTGTGTCAGGCGCTAAATACCTTGACTGTCAGGCCGCCATCGCGGGCAAGCCCGGCTCCCACAGGGATTTGCAGTGTTCGGGCTGTCGTGATCAGAGTTGCGGAGTGTCTTGCGCAGGCTTGGTCTTGTCCACGCCCGGCACATGCAGGTTGCCTTCCACCACCTGGTTACCTTCCAACTGCGGCTGGGTCACCCAGGTGAGGATGTCGTAGTAACGCCGGATGTTCGCCACAAAATGCACCGGCTCGCCGCCGCGGGCGTAGCCGTAGCGGGTCTTGCTGTACCACTGCTTCTGCGACAGGCGTGGCAGCATCTTCTTCACGTCCAGCCACTTGTTCGGGTTCAGGCCTTCTTTTTTCGCCAGGATGCGCGCGTCGTCCAGATGGCCGGTGCCCACGTTATAGGCGGCGAGGGCGAACCAGGTGCGGTCGGGCTCGGCGATCTTGTCGTCCAGCTCATCCTTGATCCGGGCCAGGTACTTGGCGCCGCCCATGATGCTCTGCTTGGGGTCCAGGCGGTTGGACACGCCCATGGCTTGGGCGGTGTTCTGGGTCAGCATCATCAGGCCGCGCACGCCGGTCTTGGACGTGACCGTGGGTTGCCACAGCGATTCCTGGTAACCAATGGCTGCCAATAAGCGCCAATCGACTTTCTCGGCCTTGGCATAGGCGCGAAAGTGCTTCTCGTACTTGGGCAAGCGTTGTTGCAGGTGCTGGGCAAAGGTATAGGCGCCGACATAGCCGAGGACATCGACATGCCCGTAGTAGCGATCCTTCAGACGCTGCAGGGTGCCATTCTTCTCGACCTTGTCCAGGTAACTGTTGATCTCGTTGAGCAGGCTGTTGTCTTCACCGGCCGCCACCGCCCAGCTCTGGTTGCTGGCATTGCCAAGGTCGAAGGCCACGCGCACGTTGGGGAAGTACACCTGGTTCATGGCCACTTCGTTGGAGTCCACCAGGGTCAGGTCGATTTGCCCTTCGTCGACCATGCGCAGCAAATCCACCACCTCAACGGCGTCGGATTCTTCGTATTCAATCGCCGGGTTCTGTTTTTTCAGCGCTGCCAGTTGTTCGGCGTGGGTGCTGCCCTTGAGCACCATGATCTTCTTGCCCACCAGGTCGGCGGCGTTGGTCGGGCGCGACTGGCCGTTGCGGTAGATGATCTGCGGGGTGACTTCAAGGTACGGGTGGGAAAAGCGCACTTGCTGCTGGCGCTGATCGCTGCTCACCAGGCCGGCGGCGGCGAGCACCGGGCCGTTGGGTTTGCTCAACTGGTTGAACAGGTCGTCAAGGTTGTCGGCCGTCTCGATTTCCAGTTTCACGCCCAGGTCGTCGGCAAAGCGCTTGACCAGTTCGTATTCGAAGCCGGTTTCACCGTTGCGATCCTGGAAATACGTCGCGGGACTGTTGCGAGTGACCACCCGCAATACGCCATCCTCCTTGATTCGCTCCAGTGTGCTGGGTTTATCAACACAGGCACTGAGCATCAGGAAGAGCAAGGTGGCGATGAGCCATTTGACGCATCGCAGGCGCGAAACAGTTGGGAAGAACATCTGCGCAGTATACGCAAACGGCTCACGGCGCCATATCTCGACAGCGGCGCACTTGTCTGCTAGCCAGCGCAAAACTGTGCTGCAGCCCGCAGAAACGGGGGTTGGCGAGCGTTTGTGACGGTTAAAATAACTGCGCCCAATGCCCTGGATAACGCCGTGATCGCAGGCAAAGCGTGCCAACTGACGTTCGGCGGCGGCCACCGGTAGCGTTTCGGGTGCCGTTGGCGAAGGTTTACGCTAGAATGCACGGCCTCAAAGCACACCCCTTCCCGAGGCTGTCCCGAAGATGTTGATCCTGCGCGGCGCTCCTGCCCTTTCTGCCTTTCGCCACAGCAAACTCCTTGAGCAACTGAGCCAGAAGGTTCCAGCTGTTACAGGCCTGTACGCTGAATTTGCTCACTTCGCCGACGTAACCGGCGTCTTGACCGCCGACGAACAGCAAGTGCTGGCACGCCTTCTGAAGTACGGCCCAAGCGTTCCCGTTCAAGAGCCGACTGGCCGCTTGTTCCTGGTTCTGCCGCGGTTCGGCACCATCTCGCCCTGGTCAAGCAAGGCCAGCGACATCGCCCGCAACTGCGGCCTGGATAAAATCCAGCGCCTGGAACGTGGGATCGCCTTCTACGTGGCTGGCCAGTTCAGCGACGCCGAGGCCGAGCTGATCGCCAGCAGCCTGCACGACCGCATGACCCAGATCATCGTCAGCCAGTTGGAACAGGCTGCCGGCCTGTTCAGCCACGCCGAACCCAAGCCGCTCACCGCCATTGACGTGCTGGGCGGTGGCCGCGCCGCCCTCGAGAAGGCCAACACCGAGCTGGGCCTGGCCCTGGCCGAAGACGAGATCGACTACCTGGTCAACGCCTTCAACGGCTTGAAGCGCAACCCCCACGACATCGAACTGATGATGTTCGCCCAGGCCAACTCCGAGCACTGCCGTCACAAGATCTTCAACGCCAGTTGGGACATCGACGGCCAAAGCCAGGAAAAAAGCCTGTTCGGCATGATCAAGAACACCTACGTGATGCACAGCGAAGGCGTTCTGTCGGCTTATAAGGACAACGCCTCGGTGATCGTCGGCTTCGTCGCCGGCCGTTTCTTCCCCGACCCTGAAACCCGCCAATACGGCGCGGTGCAGGAGCCGGTGCATATCCTGATGAAGGTTGAAACCCACAACCACCCGACCGCGATTGCCCCATTCCCGGGTGCAGCCACAGGTTCCGGTGGCGAAATCCGCGATGAAGGTGCCACCGGCCGTGGCGCCAAGCCCAAGGCGGGCCTCACCGGTTTCACCGTGTCCAACCTGCAGATCCCGGGCTTCGAACAGCCGTGGGAAGTGCCGTACGGCAAGCCTGAGCGCATCGTCACCGCGCTGGACATCATGATCGAAGGCCCGCTGGGCGGCGCCGCGTTCAACAACGAATTCGGGCGCCCGGCGCTCACCGGCTACTTCCGGACCTTCGAGCAGTCCATCACCACCCCGCGTGGCGATGAAGTGCGCGGTTACCACAAACCGATCATGTTGGCCGGCGGCATGGGCAACATCCGTGAAGAACACGTCAAGAAAGGCGAGATTCTGGTTGGCTCCAAGCTGATCGTGCTCGGCGGCCCGGCGATGTTGATCGGCCTGGGCGGCGGTGCGGCTTCTTCCATGGCCACCGGCACCAGCTCGGCAGACCTGGATTTTGCTTCCGTACAGCGCGAAAACCCTGAGATGGAGCGCCGCTGCCAGGAAGTCATCGACCGTTGCTGGCAGTTGGGTGACAAGAACCCGATCAGCTTCATCCATGACGTCGGCGCCGGTGGTTTGTCCAACGCCTTCCCGGAACTGGTCAACGACGGCGACCGTGGTGGCCGTTTCGAACTGCGCAACATTCCAAACGACGAGCCGGGCATGGCCCCGCACGAAATCTGGAGCAACGAATCCCAGGAACGCTACGTACTGGCCGTCGGCCCTGAAGACTTCGCACGCTTCCAGGCCATCTGCGAACGCGAGCGTTGCCCGTTTGCCGTGGTCGGCGAAGCCACTGCCGAGCCGCAGCTGACCGTCACCGACAGCCACTTCGGCAATAGCCCGGTGGACATGCCGCTCGAAGTGCTGCTGGGCAAGGCCCCGCGTATGCACCGTTCGGCGGTACGTGAAAGCGAACTGGGCGATGATTTCGACCCAAGCACGCTGGACCTGGCCGACAGCATCGAACGCGTGCTGCATCACCCGGCCGTGGCGAGCAAAAGCTTTTTGATCACCATCGGCGACCGCACCATCACAGGCTTGGTTGCCCGTGACCAAATGGTCGGCCCATGGCAAGTGCCGGTTGCCGACGTTGCCGTCACCGCCACCAGCTTCGACGTGTACACCGGTGAAGCCATGGCCATGGGCGAGCGCACACCGCTGGCCCTGCTGGACGCTCCGGCGTCGGGCCGCATGGCCATTGGTGAAACCCTCACCAACATCGCCGCCTCGCGCATCGGCAAGCTGTCCGACATCAAACTGTCGGCCAACTGGATGTCCGCTGCCGGCCACCCGGGTGAAGATGCGCGCCTGTACGACACGGTCAAAGCCGTGGGCATGGAGCTGTGCCCGGAACTGGGTATCACCATTCCGGTGGGCAAGGACTCTATGTCCATGGCCACCCGTTGGAACGAAGACGGCACCGACAAGAGCGTCACGTCGCCGCTGTCGTTGATCGTCACCGGTTTCGCGCCGGTCACCGATATCCGCCAGACCCTGACCCCGCAACTGCGCATGGACAAGGGCACCACCGACCTGATCCTGATCGACCTGGGCCGTGGCCAGAACCGCATGGGCGCCTCGATCCTGGCGCAAACCCACGGCAAGCTCGGCAAGCAGGCCCCGGACGTCGATGACGCCGAAGACCTCAAAGCCTTCTTTGCCGTGATCCAGGGCCTGAATGCCGACGGCCACCTGTTGGCTTACCACGACCGTTCCGACGGTGGTTTGCTGACCAGCGTTGTCGAAATGGCCTTCGCCGGTCACTGCGGCCTGAACATCGTGCTCGACAGCGTTGCCGAGGATGCTGCCGAAATCAACGGCATCCTGTTCAACGAAGAGTTGGGTGCGGTGATCCAGGTGCGCCAGGACGCGACCCCAGACGTGCTCGCGCAGTTCAGCGCCGCTGGCCTGGCCGAGTGCGTGGCGGTGATTGGCCAGCCGATCAACAACGGCGAAGTCAATATCTCGTTCAACGGCGACACGGTCTTTACCGGTCAGCGCCGCTTGCTGCAACGCCAATGGGCCGAGACCAGCTACCAGATCCAACGTCTGCGTGATAACGCCGACTGCGCCGAGCAGGAATTCGACGTGATCCTGGAAGAAGACAACCCGGGCCTGAGCACCATGCTCAGCTTCGACGTCAACCAGGACATCGCCGCGCCTTACATCAAGAAGGGCATCCGCCCACAGGTTGCCGTGCTGCGTGAGCAGGGCGTCAACGGCCAGGTGGAAATGGCGGCCGCGTTCGACCGTGCCGGCTTCAATGCGATCGACGTGCACATGAGCGATATCCTCGCCGGTCGCGTTGACCTCAACGAGTTCAAAGGCCTGGTGGCCTGCGGTGGTTTCTCCTACGGCGACGTGCTGGGTGCCGGTGAAGGCTGGGCCAAGTCGGCCCTGTTCAACAGCCGTGCCCGCGACGCGTTCCAGGGCTTCTTCGAACGCAACGACAGCTTCACCCTGGGTGTGTGCAACGGTTGCCAGATGATGTCCAACCTCAGTGAACTGATCCCGGGCAGCGAGTTCTGGCCGCACTTTGTGCGCAACCGTTCCGAGCAGTTCGAAGCCCGTGTTGCCATGGTGCAGGTGCAGGAATCCAACTCCATCTTCCTGCAGGGCATGGCCGGTTCGCGCATGCCAATCGCCATCGCCCATGGTGAAGGCCACGCCGAATTCAGCAGCGAAGAAGCGCTGCTTGAAGCCGACCTGTCCGGCACCGTGGCCCTGCGCTTTGTCGATAACCATGGCAAGGTCACCGAAAACTACCCGGCCAACCCGAACGGCTCGCCGCGCGGGATCACCGGCCTCACCAGCCGCGACGGCCGCGTGACCATCATGATGCCGCACCCGGAGCGCGTATTCCGCGCCGTGCAAAACTCGTGGCGCCCGGAAGAGTGGAACGAAGACGGCGCCTGGATGCGCATGTTCCGCAACGCCCGCGTGTGGGTGAACTAAGGCCGTGTACAAGCTCGCCTTCTTCGTGCCCGACAGCCATGTAGAGACGGTGAAAACCGCCGTCTTCACCGCTGGCGGCGGGCGCATCGGCGACTACGACAGCTGCGCCTGGCAAGTGCTGGGCCAGGGCCAATTCCGCGCGTTGGACGGCAGCCAGCCGTTTATCGGGCAGGTGGGCCAGGTTGAAGTGGTTGAAGAGTGGAAGGTTGAGCTGGTGGTGGCGGATGAGTTGATTGCGGCTGTTGTGGCTGCTTTGAAACTCAGTCACCCGTATGAGACACCGGCGTATGAGGTGTGGCAGTTGGCGGATTTTTGATCGGCTGGCTGCATAAACAAGAAACCCGCTGGGCCAGTTTGGCCGGCGGGTTTTTTGTTGTCTGCAAGGGCCTCATCGCGGCATAGGTATCTACACAACTCTGTAGCGCCCCAACGGT
>NZ_LYSO01000012.1:0-92986 GCF_001728935.1 Pseudomonas sp. AP42 | reverse complement strand
GTACAACCCGCCCCGACCGCCACCGTGTACGGCATGCCGGCCTATGCCGATCGTGCTGCGGCCGTGGGTGAAGTGCATGCGCGCCCGCATCTGTTGATTCAGGCCCCCCGCGGCATATTGCAGCTCGCTTTCATGACCGAAGGCGATCAGGCCAGGGATCAGATGGCGATGAGTGAGTTGTCTCATCGCTTCGGCGTTGCCGAGCCCGACCACGCTACGCCGCTTCACGGCATGACATGGGATGAGGGAGACCTGCACTGTGAAAAGCACACCGAGTTCTCAACGTATCTCTGGTGCGCTTCGCTGGATTCCGAGACGGGAGAGCCGTGCGGCGAAAATCCGTTCAAGCATGGATTTGTTCCTCCCGGCCCGGTCGTATCCGGCATCCGTTTGAGACTTCTTCCATGGACGCCGGAAACGGAGAAGGAGGCCGATCGCTTCGATCCTGCCAGCCTGTGCTACTCGCTGGTGGAGAACGGCTCTGCCGCCATCCTCACCGACTTCCGACAGGATGAGGATGGCCTGACGCAGATCCTCGTCCTTGCCCGCGATTTGACCCCGGCGCGGGCGGGTGCGCTGGCTCAACGTCTGCTGGAGATCGAGACCTACCGTACCTTGGCGTTGCTGTCCTTGCCGTTGACGCGGTCGATGACGTCGGAGCTGCGGCGCATGGAGTCGCGCCTTGCGGCGATCACCGACGAGATGTGTACGAGCTTGGTGGAACGGCGCGACAGCGACGTGCTGCTGTCCGAATTGACCGGCCTGGCTGCCGAACTGGAAGCTGGCGTTGCGGCGAATCTCTATCGCTTCGGCGCCAGTCGTGCCTACTACGAGATCGTCGAGGAAAGGCTGGCAGCGCTTTCGGAAGAGGCCGTATCCGGGTACTGCACCTGGGCGGATTTCCTGCAGCGTCGCATCGCTCCCGCCATGCGGACATGCCAATCCGTAAAGGAGCGCCAGACCAAGCTCTCCGACAAGCTGACCCGCGCCATCGCGTTGCTGCGTTCCTGGATCGACGTCGAGCTTGAACGCCAGAACCGCGATCTGCTTGCGTCGATGAACAACCGGGCCAAGATGCAATTGCGCCTTCAGCAAACCGTCGAAGGCCTGTCGGTCGCGGCAATTTCTTATTACGTCGTGAGTCTTCTCGGCTATTTGCTCAAGGGCATTCCGATGGTTCACGACAGCGTGGCGCCGGTGATGGCGGTTCTGGTGCCTGCGGTGATGCTGACGATCTGGTGGATCGTGCGCAGGATCAGACACGCCCACGGCGACACGGCAGCGGAAGAGAAATCTTCCTGACGAGCTGCCGTCCTGGCGCGCGAGAGCTGCGCCGTCCGTTTGAACATAGGAGAACTACATGGAACGCATCGAACATCACGCCAGCTTTGATGGTTGGCAGGACGTTTATCAGCATGAATCCACGACGCTCGGTTGCACGATGAAGGTCGGCGTCTATCTGCCTCCGCAGGCACAGCACGGCAAGGTGCCGGTGCTGTACTGGCTTTCAGGCCTCACCTGCACCGAGCAGAACTTCATCACCAAGTCCGCCGTCCAGCGCTACGCGGCCGAACATGGCATTGCCGTCGTCGCGCCCGATAGCAGTGCTCGCGGCGAAGGCGTTGCCGACGATCCTGCCTATGACCTCGGACAGGGGGCGGGTTTCTACGTCAACGCCACACAGGAACCCTGGGCAGCGAATCATCGGATGTACGACTACGTCGTGCAGGAATTGCCGGCGCTGATCGAGGCCCACTTTCCCGTGACAGCGGAGCGGAGCATCAGCGGCCATTCCATGGGAGGACACGGCGCTCTGGTCATCGCCCTGCGCAACCCGGGCCGTTATCGAAGCGTCTCGGCCTTCTCGCCCATCGTCGCCCCCACCCAGGTTCCCTGGGGGCACAAGGCCTTCGAGGCGTACCTGGGCAGCGATCGGGAAGTGTGGAAGCAGTACGACACCGTGGAGCTGATTCGCACCGTGCAGGAGCGTTTGCCGTTGCTGGTTGATCAGGGCTTGGGCGACGAGTTCCTGGAGAGCCAGCTTCAGCCCGACCTGCTGCGCAAAGCCTGCGACGAGACGGGGCACCCGCTCACGTTGAATCTGCGCCCAGGCTACGACCACAGCTACTACTTCATTGCCAGCTTCATTGGCGAGCATATGGCACACCACGCATCGGCGCTGAAACGCTGAGAGAGGAGATCAGGTCATGACAAAGACCTCCAAAAACCGACATCACGTCGTCATTATCGGAGCGGGCTTCGGCGGGATCGAGGTTGCCAACCAGCTTGCTGGTGTCGAGGTCGATGTGACGATCATCGATCGGCGCAATCATCACCTGTTCCAACCCTTGCTTTACCAGGTCGCAGGTGCGTCACTTTCGACATCCGAGATCGCCTGGCCTATTCGCTATCTCTTCCGAAATCGCCCGGAAGTGAACACCTTGATGGCGGAAGTGGAAGGTATCGACCAGGACGCGCGTCAGGTCATTCTCAACAATGGAATGCGGCAAACCTACGACACGCTCGTGCTCGCGACAGGTGCTACCCATGCCTACTTCGGACACGACGAATGGGGGGCTTTCGCGCCGGGGTTGAAGACGCTGGAAGATGCCACGACCATTCGGGGCCGAATCCTCGCGGCTTTCGAGGAAGCTGAGCGCACGAGCGATCCTCAGCAGCGTGCCGCGCTGCAGACGTTCGTCATCATCGGTGGTGGTCCCACCGGGGTTGAATTGGCCGGAACCATCGCCGAGCTGGCACGAGACACGCTGGCGCGTGACTTCCGCTCGATCGACCCGAGCACATCGCGGGTTGTACTGATCGAGGCTGGCCCGCGTCTGTTGTCGGTCTTTCCAGAGGATCTTTCGGCCTATACGCGCCAGGCACTCGAAAAACTCGGGGTCGAGGTCGTGCTGGGTACTCCGGTCACCGAATGCTCGGCCGACGGCGTGGTGTATGGCGGCAAGCCCCTTTCGGCCAAGACCATCGTCTGGGCCGCCGGAGTCCAGGCGTCTCCCGCGGCTCGCTGGTTGGGCGCTGCGTCTGATCGTGCTGGTCGAGTGGTCGTTGGCCCTGACCTGACGGTGGCCGGTCGCCCGGAGGTCTTCGCCATCGGCGATACAGCCTCGTGCACCATGGCCGATGGGAAGCCCGTGCCGGGCATCGCCCCGGCCGCCAAACAGCAAGGGAAGTACGTCGCTAACCTGATTGGACGGCGTTTGAAGGGCAAGCCCGCTGACGGGCCTTTCAAATACCGGCATCAGGGGAACCTGGCCACCATCGGCCGCAGCCTGGCGGTGATTGACATGGGGCGGGTGAAGCTGCGTGGTGCCTTTGCGTGGTGGATCTGGAAGCTGGCGCACATCTACTTTCTGATCGGCACGCGAAATCGTCTCAGTGTCGCTTTGAGCTGGGTATGGAACCACAGCATCGGCTACCGCGGCTCTCGCATCATCATGCATGCGATTGCCGACAAAGAGCCCACGGCGTTGGATAAATCCGGCTCTCTGGATTGAGGTGCCCACCTTATCGGAACGTCAACTATCAGAAATGCCAGGGAGAGGAACTTGACCGATCTATTCACGACAAAGCCCAAGCCTCCCTTGGCCGAACTCCTGCGGCCCAAGACGCTGGACGAATTCGTCGGGCAACGGCACTTGCTCGGCCCCGGCAAGCCGCTGCGTCTCGCGTTCGAGGCGGGCAAGTTGCACTCGTTCATCCTCTGGGGGCCGCCAGGCGTGGGCAAGACCACCCTAGGGCGCCTGGCCGCCAGTGCGACCGACAGCCGATTCATCGCCATCTCGGCCGTGCTGGCCGGGGTGAAGGACATCCGGCAAGCCATCGACGAGGCCCAGGCCGAACTGGACAACCATGGTCGATCGACGGTGCTTTTCGTCGATGAGATCCATCGCTTCAACAAGGCGCAGCAGGATGCCCTGCTGCCCCATGTCGAGTCGGGGCTCCTGACCCTGGTGGGGGGGACGACCGAGCATCCGGGGTTGGCGGTCAATTCCGCACTGCTCTCGCGCGCGCAGGTCTATACCCTCGAACCGCTGTCCAGCGACGAACTGAACCAACTCTACGAACGCGCACTGCCGCATCTCCAGGGCGTCACGTTGGACGCGGACGCGCTGGATCTGCTCAAGGGCTTTGCCGATGGCGATGGCAGGCGCTTCCTCAATCTGCTTGAGCAGGTGACGAATGCGGCGTCGGGCGCTGGCAAGACCGTGGTCGATGGCCAGTCCGCCAAGCTGTCCACCAGTCCATCGCTGCGCAGGTTCGACAAGGGCGGTGACGAGTTCTACTGGCAGCTCTCAGCCTTCCACAAGTCGCTACGGGGCTCCGACCCTGATGCGGCCCTGTATTGGCTGGCCCGCATCCTTGACGGTAGCGGCGACGTCAGCCAGGTGACCCGCCGCATGGTGGTAGTGGCCAGCGAAGACATCGGCAATGCCGACCCGCAGGCGCTGCAACTGGCGCTCAATGCCGCGCTGGCTTATGAGAGGCTGGGTTCCCCCGAAGGCGAAATACCGATTGCCCACGCGGCGACCTACCTTGCTGCCGCCCCCAAGTCGAACGCTGCCTATGCCGCCTGGAACAAGGCGAAGACCTTCGTCAAGAACAGCGGCTCCCTGCCTGTGCCTCTCCATCTTCGCAATGCGCCGACGAAGCTGATGCAGCAGATGGGGTATCACGAAGGCTACCGCTACGCTCCTGACGAGCCCAACGGCTACGCCGCTGGGCAAAGCTACTTTCCCGAGGGCGTGGCGCGGCCGGGCTGGTATCAGCCAACGGACAGAGGTGTTGAGCGCAGGCTGGGAGAATGGCTTACTTGGCTGCGCTCGCTGGATGATGGGACGCTGCCAGAGGCGGACGCCTGACCGGTCGCCTCCGAAACCTGCCCATCGTGATCTCACAAACTACAGGATAAGCACATGCCAGCCTCTTCTTTTGGTGAGTCCTCGGCGCATATCAGACGGAGACGCGTTGCCCACTATCTACGCACGGAGTCTGGCGCTGCGGTGCTGCTGGTGATCGTCACGGTTGTGGCGCTCGTGTGGGCGAACTCGCCGCTATCTAACGCCTATTTCGAGTTGTGGCACCTAGACGTCGGGTTCAACTTCGGGCCACTGCGCCTACACATGGATCTGCATCACTGGGTCAACGACGGCCTGATGGTCGTCTTCTTCTTCCTGATCGGACTGGAGGTGCGTCAGGAGTTCGCCCACGGATCGCTCCGTGACCGCAGCCGTGCCCGCCTCGCCCTGATCGCGGGGGTCACGGGAGTCGTGCTTCCCGCGCTGGTGTATGTCCTGATCGTGAAACTAGCCGGAAGTGAGGGCCTGCACGGGTGGGGTGCGGTGGTCGGCACCGATACGGCGTTCATGCTGGGCACCTTGGCGATCGTCGGCCCGCGGCTATCGGGTCAGTTGCGCGTGTTCCTGCTCACCCTGACCGTGGTCGATGACTTCCTCGCAGTGTCCATCATCGGCATCGTCTATAGCGAGGAGATCCGGATCGTCCCGTTGCTTATCGCCCTCGCCAGCCTCGTTGGATTGTGGTTGTTGGGGCGCACCCGCCAGTGGCGGGCGACGCCGTATGTGTTGATCGTGATCGTGCTGTGGTTCGCAACCGTGTATTCCGGCATCCATGCCTCCCTCGCCGGGATGGCCGCGGGGCTGCTGATCCCCGCCTATGCGACGCAACGTCACGGGGTCGTTGCGGCAAGACAGTTGTTCCGTGACTTCTGGCAGTCGCCGAGTGCCGCATCGGCCCGCGCGGTGGACTGCGGGCTGTCCCGGGGTATCTCGGTGAACGAGCGATTGCACGAGTTCCTGCGGCTGCCGACGGCGCTGCTGATCGTGCCGATCTTCGCCTTGGCGAACGCCGGGGTGGACGTGCGTGGCGGGCTGCTCGCCGAGGCCTTTGGCTCGCCAGTCACGTGGGGCGTCATCGCAGGGCTCGTGCTCGGCAAGCTCTTGGGCATCGGGCTCACCACGCTCGTCGCCGTCCGTCTCGGCCTGGGCCGGCTGCCCGAGGGCGTCGGGGTGGGGAGCGTGTTCGGTGGGGCGGCGCTGTCCGGGATCGGCTTCACCGTGTCGCTGCTGATCATCGGGCTCGCGTTCGGCACGACCTCCGACCTGGGCCGCCAGGCGACGGTCGGCGTGCTCGTGTCGATGGTGTTCGCCACGTTGCTCGGGTGGCTGATCTTCAAGGTCGCCGCCCAGCGGTGGGGTGAGAAGACCGCTGACCTGCCGATGGTGCTTGAGCCGCCGGTCGATCCGGAGATCGATCACATCCGCGGGCCGGAGGACGCCCAGCTCACACTCGTCGAGTACGTGGACTTCGAGTGCGCGTACTGTGCGCACGCCACCGGTTCGTGGGACGATCTTCGCGCCCACTTCGGTGACGACCTGCGGTATGTGGTGCGCCATCTGCCGCACCACCCGCACGGGCCGATTGCCGCGCGGGCGTCCGAGGCAGCGGCGAACCAGGGGATGTTCTGGCCGTGGCTGGACTTCGTGTTCACCCGTCAGCATGCGCTGGAGCGCGAGCATCTGATCGGCTACGCCGCCGAGCTTGGGCTCGACGTCGAACGGTTCATCGCGGATCTCGACAGCCCTGCGGTGATCGAGCGTGTCGAGCGCGACCTCGCCAGTGCGGTCGCCAGCGGTGCGCACGCCACGCCGACGTTCTTCGTCGAGGGTCGTCGTCTGCGCGGCAGCTACGACGCCCGCACTGTCACCGCAGTGCTCGAAGCCAGCCGCCGCGGCACCCGAACTCAGGAAGTCCCGTCCTGAGCGGGACGAACTACAGGATAAAAACTTGCCAAACAATTCTTTCGGTGAATCCTCTTGTACCGCTGCGGCCAGCGGCATGGTGGAAGTGCGCGGTGCGCGCGAGAACAACCTCAAGGAGGTGGACGTCTCCATCCCGCGTAACGCGCTGGTGGTGTTCTCGGGTGTCTCCGGCTCCGGCAAGTCCTCGCTGGCCTTCGGCACCATCTATGCCGAGGCCCAGCGACGCTACTTCGAGTCGGTGGCCCCCTATGCGCGGCGACTGATCGAGCAGGCCGGCGTGCCGGACGTCGATGCGATCGACGGCCTGCCGCCGGCGGTGGCGCTGCAGCAGCAGCGGGGCTCCAGCAACGCGCGTTCCTCCGTGGGCAGTGTGACCACCTTGTCCAGCCTGGTGCGGATGATGTATTCGCGCGCCGGCGCCTATCCGGCCAACCAGCCGATGCTGTACGCCGAGGATTTTTCGCCCAACACGCCGCAGGGAGCGTGCCCGACCTGCTACGGCCTGGGCCATGTGTACGAGGTGACCGAGGCCATCATGGTGCCCGATCCCTCCCTGAGCATCCGCGAGCGGGCGATCGCCTCCTGGCCCCCCGCCTGGCAAGGCCAGAACCTGCGCGACATCCTGGTCAGCATGGGCTACGACGTTGACCGACCGTGGAAGGACCTGCCGAAGAAGGATCGCGACTGGATTCTGTTCACCGAGGAAACACCGACGGTGCCGGTGTACGCCGGCTTCACGCCCGCCGAAACCCGCGCCGCGCTCAAGCGCAAGATGGAGCCGAGCTACATGGGCACCTTCACCGGCGCCAGGCGCTACGTGCTGCACACCTTTGCCAACACCCAGAGCGCGTTGATGAGAAAGCGCGTGTCCCGGTTCATGGAGGGCAAACCGTGCCCCACCTGCCACGGCAAGCGGCTCAAGCCCGAGGCGCTGTCGGTCACCTTCGCCGGCGTGGACATCGGCGCGTTCATGCAGATGCCGCTGGACCAGTTGGCGGCCTTGCTCGAACCCATCGCCCAGGGCGATTTCCGCGCCCATGCAGCGGGGGCGGCTACGGACAAGGAAGCGACCCGACGCGACCGTGCCGAACGCGCGGCCTCCGGCCGCGCCGTCCATGCGGTATCGCCCGACGTGCGCCGCACCTCGGCGCTATCGGAAGAAAAGCGCCTCGCCGCGCAGCGCCTGGCCGGTGGCGTGATGGCACGCCTGCGCCAACTGCGTGGGCTGGGCCTGGGCTACCTGACGCTGGACCGGGCCACGCCGACGCTTTCGGCCGGCGAGTTGCAGCGCCTGCGGCTGGCCACGCAATTGAGTTCCCTGCTGTTCGGTGTCGTGTACGTGCTCGACGAGCCCTCCGCGGGCCTGCACCCCTCCGATAGCCAGGCCCTGTACGACGCGCTCGACCGGCTGCGCGACGCCGGCAACTCGGTGTTCGTGGTGGAGCACGACTTGGACCTGATGCGCCGCGCGCAATGGCTGGTGGATGTCGGGCCGGATGCTGGGGAGCGTGGCGGCCGCGTGCTCTACAGCGGCGAGCCGGATGGCCTGCGCAAGATTGCCGAATCGCGTACTGCACGCTACCTGTTCGATGAGATCCCCGCGCCGGGAAGCCGGGCACGCGAAGCGACCGGCTGGCTGGAGCTGCAGGACATTCACCGCCACAACCTGCATGGCGTGAATGCGCGCATTCCGCTGGGCGTGCTGACGGCCGTCACCGGCATCTCCGGCTCGGGCAAGTCCAGCCTCGTCGCGCAGGCCCTGCCGGAGCTGGTGCTGCTGCACCTGGGCCACGAGCCGGAAGACGATGTAGCCGAAAGCGCCACCAGCGAAGGGCCGGCAGTGATCGAAGCGACCGGCGGCCATCTGGCGGGCGACGTGGACGCCGTACAGCGTCTGGTGCAGGTGGACCAGAAACCGATCGGGCGCACGCCGCGGTCGAACCTGGCCACCTACACGGGCCTGTTCGACCATGTGCGCAAGCTGTTCGCTGCCACGCCCGATGCTCGACGCCGCCGCTATGATGCCGGACGGTTCTCGTTCAACGTCGCCAAGGGGCGCTGCGAGACTTGCGAGGGCGAGGGTTTCGTTAGCGTGGAACTGCTGTTCATGCCCAGCGTGTACGCGCCGTGCCCGACCTGCCATGGCGCGCGCTACAACGAGGCCACGCTGAAGGTGCAGTGGAACGGGCGCAACATCGCCGAGGTGCTGCAGATGACCGTGGACGAGGCCAGCGAATTCTTCGCGGGTGAAGACGCGGTGGCAAGGCCCCTGCAACTGCTGCGCGACATCGGACTGGGCTATCTGCGCCTGGGACAACCAGCCACTGAGCTTTCCGGTGGCGAGGCGCAGCGCATCAAGCTGGCGACCGAGCTTCAGCGCAGCCAGCGCGGCCGAAGCCTGTACGTGCTCGACGAGCCGACTACCGGGCTGCATGCGTCGGACGCCGACCGGCTGCTGGTGCAGTTGCAGCGCCTGGTCGATGCCGGCAATACCGTAGTGATGATCGAACACGATATGCGCGCGGTGGCCCAGGCCGATTGGGTGATCGACGTGGGGCCTGGTGCAGGCGCTGCCGGCGGCAGCATCGTGGTGGCGGGCTCCCCTCAGCAGGTGGCCCGAACGTCTGGCAGCAGAACCGCTCCGTTCCTTGCACAGGAGTTGGCGCGGGCCGAGTAGCTCAGTTCGCCAAATGTTGCCAATTTTCGCGGGGCATTGATCGTCGCCACACGACGGTGGCGATCAATGCCCGAATCGCGTCATCCTTCCTGAGTCAGAGCAAGATAGGGATTGTTGGGCGGTATTTCGGCGAGTGCCAAGGACCCATCTTCGAGGAGGTAGCCATGCAGTCGGCGGGACTTCCTCGGGCCCGTGACTTCACAGGTCCAAATGTTCAGGCCATTGGGCTGCTTTCGATGTAGCTGCAGCTTCTCGAAGCGCTTCTGCACCCACTGCCAATCCTGTTGATTCTCCTGCTTGGCGAGTGCGGCCACTTCGGGATGCTCCTGCGCATAGCGTTGGAACACACCCGGGCTGACCAGGTAGGCCGTCTCATTCACCGTATGCACGAGTGCCTTCGCGTCGTTGATGATGAGCCGTCGTGAGGCGATTCCCTGCTTCAGCCAAACCATGAACTGTTCCCCGGATGGCTTCGTTGCCGATGACCCAGGCGTAGGCGCGGGTGCAGGTGCAGGCGATGGAATGGACGTCGCGGCTGTTGCTGGCGCGGGGGTGTGGAGGAACTCCTCGGCATCCTGGCCAACGCCGGCCGACTCACCCAAGCCCACCATCGCGAGCAAATCCTCCATGACGTCGGGCACGGGCTGGGCTGCGGGCGGTGAAACGATGGTGGTGCTGTCGCCCTCCCAAATCGGAGGCTCTTGACCTCCCTGCGCTGGGTTCACCGAGACGGTAGGCGCGGGAGCCGACATGCAGGCGTCGTTTTCCGCGGGCGTCGCGTCGATCTCTACCGTGCCCGCGAAAGGTGCTGGTCGCTCGCCAGACTCCCAGATCAGCGCGGGAGCGAGACGCAACAGGGTGAACGAATGGGACCAGCCGGTCGTGCTGGTCACGGTCGCGCGCCAGACCGCTTTGCCGTCCGAGGTGGGCTGGAGCATGCCGTGGTCTTGCAGCACGTTGAACACGGCGGTGTTGTTCGCAGGAATGCCATCGATCCCCTGAGACAGGAGGTGTGCGCGCAGTTTGTCCGAAACCGTCTTGCTCACCAGCCACAAACCATCCTCGGTGAGCCAGCCATCGGAGGCTTCCGGCTGGTTCAGCTTCAACTCTTCCTTGAGCAGATAACGCAGCCCGTCGAGCAGCTTGCGTTGCAGTGCGTGCTTGGGTGCTGCCATGACGCGGGCCGGATCACCACCCAGCTCCTGAGCCACAGAAGCGCGATCAGCCTGCACGACAAGCTCGCCCAGGACCCCGGCATGCTCGTACTGTCCGGCCAAGACGTAGAGCAGCGGGGCCCATAGCGCCGGGTAGCCACTGAGCCAGTCCAAGACGTGCCGATCGAGCAGTTGGCGGTAGAGCAGACCTGTTGCAGCACTATGCAAGCGGTATTCACGATCCTCACGATAGCGGAAGCGGTACGGCTGGAGCAGCGGCCCGTGCCAGGGATGCCAGGTGTTGCCGTCGGCGAGTTCGACGTGCAGATCGACAGCGATCTTGCCGATGTCGTGCAGTAGTGCCGCGTAGGCGACGGCGGCGGTCCAGGCCTCGGACTGCGCCGCCTGGTCCTCGGGGCTGGCACCGATGGGCAGCAGATGGGACTGGCGCAGCTTCAGGCTGTAGGCGACGATTTCCAGGCCGTGGTCGAGCATGCCGCCCGGGTAAGCGTGATGGTGGCTTTCGGAAGCGGGAAATTGCTGGACCAGCTCGGCATATCGTTCCAGCGGCGTGCGGTACAGGGTGACGAACTGCTTGCGCGAGAGGGAGGTGCGCTGCCAGATGTATTCCAGCAGCTTCTGCCGGCGCGGCGTGGCCAGCAGCGATGCGGCCGACTCGGGCCGCAGCAGCCCTTTCGGGAGATCGAGGGCGGGCGCTGGCGACGGAGCGGCAGCGACCGGAGGTCGTTTCCGCTGGAACAGAAAGAGCATGCGGGTGTCCTGGTGGTGGGCCGAGCGGGGGGCCTTTTCGCCTTTTCGAGGTAGGGCCTTTCCCCTTGCACCCCATTCCCTTGCCCTTTCGGCCCTTTAGCCTTTAACCATTTGGGTATAGGGCGTGGGGCATTGACCGTCCACGGCCAATGCGAGGTTCGGCGGGCCGGATTGATGCGTGAAGGCTTGGTGTTCCCGCCCTACGATGGGCCGATTCTTGGACTCGGGAGGACGCCATGAGACCCCATATTGACATGGTAAGGAATATTCCTTACCATCAGGGCATCGCTATTAGGAGAACGGCCATGCCTGCCATTCATGAAGTTGCCACGCTGACCTCCAAAGGCCAGATCACGCTGCCCAAGCCCATCCGGCAGGCGCTCGGTGTCGATGCCGGCGGCAAGGTTGCGTTCGACCTGCGTGACGGAGAAGTCGTCGTGACCCGTGCCGACGCCGAGCACGAGGACCCCGCCATCGGTGCGTTCCTGAGTCTGCTGGCCCGCGACATCGAGGCGGGCCGGAACGTCCATGGTCTGCCCGAGGATCTAACTCGCGCCATGCTGGAGCAAGCGGGTCACGGCGTGAAGCTGGACGAGGAAATCGACGGCGAAGTGGAACTCTGATGCAACGGCATGGCTGGGCATTGCTGTTCCACGACTGTGTGATCGAGCAGTTGCAGAAGCTGCACGCAGCCGCACGGCGCGCGCAGGAGAACGACCCGGAGGGCTTCGAGTCCAACGCCAACGTCAAGCTCTTCCGGGCCTTGAACCAGTTGATATTAGATGTGGTGCCCGGTGATCCGGCACGCGACGAGTACCGCCAGGGCAACACCCTGGGGCTGGCCCACCGGCACTGGCGAAGGGCCAAGATCGGAAGGCGGTTCCGGTTGTTCTTCCGGTACGACTCGAAGGCCAAGGTCATCGTGTACGCCTGGGTCAATGATGAGCAGACCTTGCGGTCTTCGGGGAGCAAGTCAGATCCCTATGCCGTGTTCGAGAAAATGCTCGGACGTGGAAATCCACCAGACGATTGGAACGTATTGGTGCAGGCAAGCAAGCAGGATTGGAGCAAACTGGAATAGGCATTCCTCATGTAGCAGGAGACGACCATGAACACGACAACCCGCATCAGCACCGCAGAACGCCTCGGCCGCAGCGTTGGCCGTGGATGGCGCGCCTATGCGCGCGGCGAGCGAAGGTTGTCGTGTTGGCTCGCCTCCAAGGGGATGCCGCTTGCCGGGGCCACCGTGCTCGTATGGGTAGTGAAGCTGGTCGCGCTGGGATTGCTGTTCTACGCCGCGTTCTGGCTGGCGTTGGTGCTTCTGGTTGGGGTTGCCGCAGCATGGACGGCCAGCAATTCGACGGTCAATGATGATCGCTGGACGCAACCGGACGAACTGCGAAACGGCGAGGCAGGCTTTGGCCTGTATTCGTCCAGCGGTCAGCGGATCGACCCGCACGACCCGAACGATCCGTTCAACGACTGAAATGGGCGACCGATCAAAGCACCTTGCCGGTAACCTTGTTTACGCCTGATCCCGCGCTGTCGCGTGCTTCCTTGGAACCGACAGCCAGGTTCTGAGCGATTACCCCGGCTTTTACTCCGACCCACCCAAGCGCTGCCACCCAGAAAGTCGGCAGGACCAAGAACATCGTGCCGGTGACGAACATCAAAAGCATGTCGCCGAAGGCATTGTTCAGCCCCACCAGCGGGTCGAAGTTGGTATGCGGCCGGTTCCAGCCAAAGCCCCACCCGTAGAGCGCATCGAGGATGGTGCTGTCGATCCAGCGTGCGAGCTGAAACCAGAAGTCCGTGAAGAACAGCGCGAACTGGACGGTGCTGACGGTGACGACCATCTTCAGGTCATAGGTGCCCACGACCAGCACTAGCGGAATGCAGATCACGAGCGCCATCTTGAGCAGCGCGAGCACCATGGGCAGTGCTTGGCGCACTACGTCCATTGCCGGGAAGGCGGCGAGAGCCCCAACCGCCAAGCCAACATCGCTGGTGGCACGGTTGACGACATTGGGCAATGTCTTGTCGATCTGACCGCCGTAGTCCGTATAGACGCTGCCTTGGTTCAATTTCTGCTGCCGCGGTGACGCGATGGCGCGGATCACGGAGTCGTCCACCTCGGCCCGGCTCAGGAATCCAGCCCAGCCCGCCAGGCGATTCAGCAGGCTTGGGTCCACTTGCCCCAGCAGCCGCGCGCGCAGTCCGTTACTGCCGTCGGACCACCACTGCCTGCAGGTCGGGTAGCCGCCACCATTGGCAACCTGCGCAAGCCCAGCGTCGCGGGTGTCGTCATAGGGCCATGCCTCGCGCGCCGTGCTAGAGCGGTAGCTGTCGTAGTAACCGCCCGTGTCCGTGAAAAACCTCGAACCGATCCAGGTCACATCGTTCATCTGCGTTTCGTCCAGCTCCGGCCGCGCCATGAACAATTTGGCGCGAGCCGGTCCATAGCAATCGTGCGTGAAATCCGCCACTTCTTGGGCCAGCACCGGGTCGTCGATGCGTGTGGCATCGATCTCCATCCGCATCTGCCGCAGATCCGTGCCGCACGGGATCGCAGCCACCGAGGCGCTCGTGACGGCGCGCGAAAGCGCGTGCATGAAAGCCCACCAGACCGGAACCTTCGCCGACTGGTTGTTGATGGTGCTGAAGGACTGCGACCAGCCAGTTTGCGCGGGCTGCGGCACGCTGACCTGGCACTGCGCCGAGCGCGAGCTGTCGTACTGGATAGTGCTGAGGTCGACGTCGATGAACGGAATGCCGGCGAACATCACGACCACGATGGCCACAAATACTCGGTTCTCGATGCGCGCCGCCGAGAGCACGCCCTTGTTGCCTTCGTCGGCGCCCTCCGCTCTGGCCTTGAGCCATTCCTGGATGACGATCGCCACAAAGGGCAGCGCAAACACCCCGCTGGACACCAGCACGGCCCAGATGCCGTTGTTGACGATCCAGGACACGAGGGTGAGGTAGTACTCCAGGTAGTCGGTCGTGAAAAGCGTCATTGCCTCGATCTCCCCTCAAGCGGCCTGCATCAACAGGCTGGCTTCGAGCGCCACAATGGCAAGGACGCCGGCGACCTCTGCGCGGATCAGCCGACGTCGCGCCTGCGTGCTGTCTTCGCGGGCCAGCAGCCGACGGCGCATCCAGACCCATCCATAGGCCGTACCGCCGTACAGGCACAGTCGCCAGATGAAGAAATACCCTGCGGACGCCGCCAGCCACCGCTCCCAGGCCGCGACACTGCCGACCAGGTAGATGCCCGCGACGTTGGCCCCTACGGCGGCGGCCACGACCAGCACAAGCCATAGCAGGGTTTTCGCCGCGTGCCGGCTGAACAGCCAGCGTAGTGGACGCCAAGTCATGCGAGCCTCGCTCATGGCCGACCTCCCGGATTGCCCTTCTGGAGTTGGTCGAGACGGTCGGGCACCGGATCGCCCTCGTAGATGCCGCGCGAACCCGAAGCGCGCGTGCTATGGCGCTGAATGATGGCCATCGGCGAGTTGTTGGCCAGCTCGCGGCGCAGTTCCAGTTCCGTTTTGAGGTTCTGGATCTCGCGGTCGAGCGTATCGCTCTCCTTGTTCACGGCCTCCACCGCAAGCTCGTTGGCCGCGACGTTGGGCTCTTTCTTGCCCGTGAGCAGCGTGCGCTGTAGCAACAGCGCCTTCTCCAGCACGGAGGACAGCGCGACCTCGGACGCCAGGCGCTGCGACAGCAGGTGCTGGTCCGGCTCGTCACGCAGCGCCTCGATCACGCCGCGGGTGATGGGCAGCGATGCACTGCCAGCCTCGCGCAGGTTCTCGGGCGTCGTGTTCTTCGCCTTGGACACCAGATCCTGGAGCGCCTGCAGCTTGGCGTCGTATTCTTCTTGGATCAACGGCGTCAGCCCTACGCCGGGCGTCGTCTCGGTCTTGGTGCAGGCATCGCAAGTGCGCTGTTCCTTCTCGCCGAGTACGCGCGTGGCCCACTCGACGGCGGCCTGCGGCGAGGTCCAGGTCTGGCACGAGAGACTGCTGCAACTGGTCGGTGCGATGGACGATGTATCGGTCACGCCGCGGCCGTTGACCAGGTTGTAGCCGGCGCGGGTGACATCGCCGACGACCTTGATCGCGGGCTGGCCGGAGCCTCCCGCGTTGCTGCCCCCGACCCACGGCACACCGTCATTGCCGCGGCGCGTCTCGGCCTGCTCGACGGCCGAGACCGCATCCGTGCTCGACACCGCATCGCGCAGCGCCAAGCCTTCTGCCATCTGGCTCCAGCCGAGCTGCCCGCCCGCCGTCTCGGCCATCCTCTCCGCCATGGCACGGCACGTCAGCTTGGAGCGGTCGAAATCGAGCCGTGCCTGCAACACGCCATTGGTGAGCAGGTTGTAGAGGCCGGGATCGGCCCGCTGAATGATCAGTGCCGGCAACGACGCCACCGCGCTGGTGGCGCTTTGGATCACCGATGACATGATTTGCTGGAAGCCGTTGGTGACGCCGTTGAGCTGATTCTTCAACGTGGTCTGGATGCTCATGTCACCGCAGATCAAGTTGCTGTTCCAGCCCACGCCGACCCCGAGAGAGCGCATGCCAGCCGCACGTCCCATCGACACGGCGTTTCCGCCGCCGATCGAGTACATGACGTCATCGCCGATGACACTGCCGCCGGTCTGGTAGCCCAGTTGGCTCCAGGCCACACCGCTCGTCAGCGCGAGCGCACCGGCCACCGCCATGACGATCCTCGTGCGACGTACCCGGCGGGAGAACGGATTGAATGCAGGACGGAACTTCATGGCACCACCTCAGAGGAAATCGACGCTGCCGAGAAACACCTGGCCCCGGCGTTCGCAGCACGCATAGGGCCGCCACAGCGCCCAGGCGTAATCGCCTTGCCGGGCCTGTGTCAGGGCGCCGCTGCGCGGGAAGACCGAGCAGGACGAGGACAGGACTGGCGTGAGTTCCTGCCACTTGCCCGTCGAGGCATCGCTCTCCATGAGCGCGCCAGCCGGCCAGTAGCCATCGCGGGAGTTGGCGAGCAGCGGCTGATAAACGTGGATCTGTCCCCGGCGCGTGACGACATCGCCTGCGCGCTGGGCCACCACTGCACTGGCCTTGTGGTCGTCGGTCTGGTGCAGGAAACCCCCGCGGGGATACACGTTGCCCCAGAGGTTCATCGTGGTGCGTGCACCGACCTCACGCATGCCGGGAATTAGCGCCTCCGGGTAGGCCATCTCGGGCACGTTGTAGCGCCAGGCCAGCGTGTCCAGGGTGCCGAGCAAGTACGGCATGAACGCCGTGCCCGCACCCTCGCAGAAGTAGCCCGAGGACGACACGAACTGGTTGAACACCTCGACGCCCGGGTGCCCGATGACGTCCGCGTTCTTGAACTTGGCGAGGTTGTTTTCGTGGTCCTCGTTCGTCGTTCCGTCCCCGCCGGTTTGGGCGGATGGGTTGGGCGTGCTCATCGGCCGGACTTCGATCCAGGGGTTTTCGCCGGTGTTGCTGTAGCTGGAGACGATCGCATCGGGGATGTAGTGGCGGACCTTGATGGACGTGCGTACCGTACAGCCCGTCCAGGTGCAGTAGAGCCAGTAGCAGATCCCGACGACGCGGTATTCGAGGCAGTCTGGCGATGCCACCGAGCCGACGATGGTTGCGGTGTTGAGCGCGTAGCTGCCCGTGGCGCTGAGCAGCAGAACGGACGCCACGCCAGCACGCAGGCGGCGCATCAGGTCGAATGGGCGGGTCACGGCTGGGCCCTCCAGTGCTGCTCGATGCGAGCGACTGCGCGGGCCACATCCGGTTCGCCATAGACGACGTAGCGTTGATCCACCACGACGGCCGGGATGCTGGTGATGCCCAGGCTCCACGCGTCGGTGACGCCCTGGTAGGCGGAAGCGATGCGGCGTTGGAGATCGGTGCCGCCGCTGTTCAGTCGGCGCTTGACGATGGCGGTCGCCTGCTCGGGTTCGGCGGGCAGTTCCGCAGAAAGCTCCGCTTCGATCCGGTGCGCTTCGTCCAGCTCGATCAGCCGCTCGCCGCCCATGGTCTTGACCGGATGGCGGCTGTCGGTGATGACCAGCACATCGGCAGCGAATGTGGCCGGACTAAAGACACCCAAGGACACCGGCAGTGCAACGGCCAGGCCAAGGGCTCGCCAGCTTGGCGCGAACCTGGGAAAAGATGCTGGCATGACACGTGCCCCGGAAGTTGATCAGGGCCATAGTCAAACGCCGAATCCGGTGCAGCCCCCACAAACAATGCGCATCGCGGACACCCCGCATACCTGCTTGCTTCGGGGCAAGGAAGAAACGGAGGCCGAAGCCCCCGTTGTGATCAATGAACGATGCGCTACAGCAAGCTGTGCTCCGCGAAGGAGTACGGAATCCCCTGGCCAACGATGATGTGATCCAGTACCCGAACATCGATCAGCGCCAGCGCTGCCTGCAGTTGCTGGGTCAGCGCACGATCGGCGCTCGACGGCTCAGTGACACCCGAGGGGTGCTGGTGCGCGAAGACCACTGCGGCGGCTTTCAGCTCCAATACACGCTGCACGACGACACGGGGATAGACCGCAGTCGAATTGATCGTGCCCCTGAACATCGGCTCGTAGGCCAACACTTGGTGCATGCTGTCCAGGAAAACGATTGCGAATACCTCGTTGGGCTCAGCGACCAGTTTTAGACGCAGGTAGTCCCGCACGGCGGCCGGTCGGCTGAGGCACGGTCCGACTTTGAAGATCCGTCTCTCCAGCAGCGCGATAGCCTGCTGGATGATCCAGTCCTCACGCTGGGCTGCGACAGCGGAAAGCGACTCCACGCAGGAGTCATTGACGACGAGAGACATGGCGAACCTCCGGATGATGAGATCAGAGGGCGCACGCCCTGGGAGGGCAAGCCCTCCTGGGGATGAGAACAACGGAACAAGGTGCATCCACCACCACGCAGAGGTGATTGTTCGCGGCCAGGATGCGGAGCGAACGGGGAGCGGTCAGCGCAGAAGACTGCGCCGTAGCCTCAAGGACCGCGGGCTACCTGGGCATGTCGCCGACAACGTCGGCAGGCATTTCGGTGGCGGGTGTGGCGGGTGGTTCATCAGCGGACAGCATGTCCATGGCCGACAGCAAGGCATCGCCTTCGATCGGTCCCTGCAGCAGGATGGACTGACCCGTCTGGCGATCGAGCAGGCGCAGCGACGGCGTGGCCGTCACGCCGCTTTTCGTGGCTTCCGCGGCCTGGGCGCGGATGGCCGCGTCGACCCGCTCGCTTGCCATGCACTGCTCGACGGCCGGCGTCGATTCGGGGTAGCGCAGGCCATCGGGCAGTCCCAGGCCGTCGCTGCGCGTGTGGGCATAGACCCACTCGACGGCTCGCCAGAAGGCAGCATGCCCGCCGGCTTCGGCGACGCACTCGACCAGACGCGCCTCGGCCAACGCGGCCGGCTCGTGCGCAGCCAGCGGCTGGTGATGCCATTGCAGGGTCACGTCGGCGTTGCTGCCGACCCAGCGCTTGAGCTGCGGGAAGTACTCCCGGCAGAACGGACATTCCAGATCGGCATAGAGCGTCAGTGTGAAACGGCCCTCGGGGTTGCCCATTTTCCAGGGCGGCCCGGCCATCTGCGCCGTGCTAGCCGGCGTGGGCGACTGCGATGAGGATTCGCCGGGCGACCGGGACACGAGCCAGATCAGCAGCAGCGCGACCAGCGCAGCAGTCAAGGCCCAAGGCCAGCGGGGCCGCCTGTGGCGACGGCGGAACGCCTGGACTTGTATCGGAATGGAAGGACGCTTCTGCTCCATGGTGTTCTCCGGCTTACGACAGTTCCAAGGCCGGCGACTCGATGCCGCGTGCCTGGTCGATCTTCTCGGCGACCTTGAAAGCTGCTTCCAGCTCGGTGCAGCCGTATTGCTGCATGAGCTGGTAGCGCTCTGCCTTCTCTTCGGGTTCGGTTTGCGCGAGCGCGAGGTACAGGCTCGGCGGCACGGCGCGGAACAGCACTTCCATGCTCTTGGAGAGGATGACGCCCTCGGTGAATTTCCCCGCCTCTTTGCGCGCCGAAAGCATCAGCGCTTTCTGCGCGGGCGAGAGTTCGCGGAACCGGGCGATCTTCTCTACCTCGTCCGGCGGCATCGACAGGCAGATCCACCACTCGATCATGTTGAGCATGGGTTCCGCGGCGCGCGGCAGATCGTCGATATTCTGCGTCGCGAGCCAAAACCAGGCACCCAACTTGCGCCACATCTTCGTGATCTTCACGACGTAGGGCGCGAGCAGCGGGTTCTTGGTGATGATGTGCCCTTCATCGGTCACGTTGATGATCGGGCGGCCCAGGTACTGGTCGCGCTCGGCGATGTTGTTCACCGTGCTGATCAGGCTGATGTAGGCGATGGAAAGCTGCGCGTTGTAGCCTTCGCGGGCATAGGTCGCCAGATCGACCAGGGTGATGTCGGCCTCGGGCCACGGCGTGCCGTCGCGGTCGAACATTTCGCCATCGGTGCCTTGACAGAACATGTCCATGGCATCTGCCATCTCCAGCAGCCGCACGCGCCGCATCTCTGGCAGCGTTGGGTCCTGGCCGCGCTCGCGCAGCGCGTTGCGCACGTCGCGCGTGAGCACCGTGCGCTTCTCGGCCACGCAATGCTCGGCGGCGTCGAGGATGCACTGGCGGATGAGCGAGCGATCGGCCCGCGTCATCCGGGCCTCTTCTTTATCCTCGCCGCCGGTGATCATCAGCCGTGCGGTGATTTCCAACTCGCCGAGTACGTCGCGCTGCTCGTCCGCTTCCATGGCCGATGCATCGGGTGGCATGTCCTCGTCCAGCACATCGGCATCCAGCGTCTGCACGTCGCTCGGCGTTTCGATCAGCCGACGCGCGTCGGCGAACGGCGCCAGGCTGATGCCCGAGCCAGGGGCCAGCTTGACCCGGTTCACAGTCAGGCCCAGGCGCTTGGCGAAATCGCTGAACAAGCCGAAGCTGTTGCCGGCTTCCACGATGAAGAGGCGCGGCCGGTAGATGGCCGTGACCTGGTTCAAGAGGTTGTTGAGCGTTGCGCTTTTGCCGGAGCCGGTGGGGCCGAACAGGAACAGGTGCGCGTTCATCTGCCGATCCAGGCGGTTGAGCGGGTCAAAGGTGATCGGCCCGCCGCCTCGATTGAAGAACGTATTACCCGGATGGCCCGTGCCCTGGCTGCGGCCCCAGGCCGGTGAGAGGTTCGCCACGTGCTGGGCGAACATCAGTTGGGTGAACCAGTTCCGTCGATCCTGGCTCGGGTTGTAGCAGCACGGCAGCCAGCGCAGATAACTGTTCAAAGGCGCGACTTCATCGTCCTCGCGCACGGGCTGCAAACCGGCGTTAAGCATCACGTTCGCCAGATCAAGGCCGCGCCGGTCCAGTTCGGCTTCATCCCGGCCGCGCAAATAGAACGCCAGTGTTCCCCGGTACAGCTTGTGCGCGCTGCCGATCAGCGAGCGGGCCTCCTGCACATCCTTGAGCGTCTGTTCCGATGCCAGTGTTTCGCCGACTGCCTTCTTCGCCAGGTGGTTCAGGTGCGATTCGAGGATGTCCTGGGGGGTCGCCACCATGGTCAGACACATCGTCGTGTCCTCGGGCATCTGATCGAACAGCGTATTGATCGCATCGCCTTTGCGAGTTTCGCCAGTCAAATGCCCCGTGCCGGGCGGCATGCGCAGCCGGTCAGTGACCAGCACACGATGCGGCATGCCGTCGAAGTGCCAGGTGCCGTGCTCCGCGTCCGAACGTGGCTGGCTGAAGAAAAGCCGCTGGCTGAAATCCCGTCCGCTCGCCAGCTCGATCTCACCGTCTTCTGTCTCGTCGGGGTAGCGTGCCAGCGCATAGAAGCGTTCGCGGTCCTCGACCCCAGGGCCGAGCAGCGTGGGACGCGGGTTAAACCACCGCAGTAGCCAGTCATGGACGTCGGCCGCGACCATGCGCCGGGCCTGGATGCCGGCGTTCGCCAGCCCGCCACACAGGCGATCACAGACGATGTTCAGCATCTGCTCGGGCGTCTGGCCGCGGCGGCTCGCCTGCCCGGTGGCCCGGCGATAGACGACCATGCGCACGCGCCGCGTCTGGCCGCGCCAACGCAGCCGCGTGACCACCGTGTCCTCGAACAGCCCGCCCGGCTTCGCTACCGCGCGCAGGTGGTGTCCGAAGAAGCGAAGGTAGAACTCGGTGAAAGCCGTATTGCGGGCGCGCGGCTGCACGTAGTCGCGCAGGGTCTGCATGTACTGGTCGAAGCTGGGTTCGTCCTGGGCGTAGAGCTGGAGTACCCAGGGGTTCTCGTCCAGTTCATCGAACGAGTCCTGGAGCGCGTTCTCCAAGGCGTCGCGGGCATGCGCGAGCCAGCCGGGTTCCCGGCCCTCGGTGCCCAGCGGCACCAGCTCGTAGAATGCCGCGACCGATTGCCCGTCTTCCAGCAGCATGGACTTCGAATCGGGCAGGAACTCCACCCAGGGCAGGAATTCCGCGAACGACGGCGCGACGTCGTACAGCGCCTGCTCGTCGGCCACGGTCGCCGGCCTGCGGCCATGGACCGCCGTGCCGGGTTCTGGGATGCCGGCCTGGCGCAAGGCCTCGACGTGGCGTTGCCAGCCCTCCGGCCGCTCGTCATCGCCTGCGCCGGATGCGGCCAGCTTCGGCGCGGCCGACTTGTGCCAGGGGAGTTTCCAGCGCATCAGTAGTCCTCCACGCGCTCGCCCGGCATGGCGTACTGCACGCGCTGGTACAAGGGAAAAACCGTCGTATAGCCCGGCACGGGCACCGGGTCCGTGCCTGCCAGGTGCGGGTACACGTACATCACCAGGTCGGGATTCGGCAGGCGCTGGAACTGGCGATAGACCTCGTTGCGCGCTGTGCGCGTGTAGCGCATCTGCTCGGCGGGCGCGGCCTGTACATCCATCTCGGTCAGCGGCCGGCGCAGGCTCTGGCGCGCGTCGAGCAATTGCCTGCGTGCCACCTGGCCGGCGCCACCGCCGCCGTCACCGGCGTTCTGCTGCCAGATGTCCATCATCGTGCTGTCGCCGTGGGGCAGCAGCTTTTCCTTGCTGGTGGCGCAGCCGCCGAGCACCGCGACGGCAAGGGCCAGCGCCAGGCCCTTATTCAAGTTCGAGAGCATGGCTTTCTCCTGCACGGTGATCGACCTTGCGACCTTCGGGATCGAAATCGATGGCGAGCGGCTTTTCGAGGTGGACGGCGACCTTTGCGCCGGGTTGGACATAGACGGCGGCGAAGGCCTGGCCGTACAACTTGTTCACCCAATCGGCCATGTCGCGCACGCCACCGGCCAGGATGCGACCTACGGCCTCGTTGCTGGAAATGCCGACGCTGCCGATGGAACCGTCTGCGCCCACGTAGGACATCTGACCGCTGTCGCTGTCGATGAGCGAGGCCACGCCAGCACCCGCCGCGGTGATCAGCGCCTGCGAACCGAGGTACTGCTGGGCGTTGCTGCGCCGCTCTCCGCTGACGCAGGGAATGCCATAGGGATCGCTGATCCAGCCCAGGCCCCCACTTTGAGAGTTCTGCTGCTGGTTGTTCTGCTGGTTGCCGTCGCGGTCTTCGGGAATCGTCCGAATGGTCCCGTCATGGAACACAAAGGTGATGCTGCGCACCTGGCCGCGCACGCAAGAGAGCGTCCAGTCGCCCGAGGCCGTGCCGGAAAACACGGCGCCCGCCACGTCGGGAATGTCGATACCGTTTGCCGTGAGATTGTCGGGACCGACCAGGACTTTGAACGGATACGGATCGTTGACCGTACCGTCGATCGGCACGCGGCCGATCAGCGCCGTCATTGCCACCGATCCCATCAGCGTCGAGTTGGTCGGCACCGTATAGACCGGCTTGGCGCTCTTGACGCCTGCGGCGCGGGCGCCCGCGTTCGCCACGGTTTGTGCCGTGGTTTCCAGCGTGCTCTGCGCGGGGCCGAAGCTCGTCGGAAAGCTCATGCCGCCACCCGTGCCGCGACTGCCGTTACGCCCATCAGCGGGCTTCGCGTCGTCCGGCTCGACCCAGCGCACGCCGCCTTCCATGCCTGCCTCGTCGCCGTTACGCAGCCCCAGGCCCACGGGTAGATCGGCGTGGCCGCCGCCGCGCCCGCCGATGCCTTCCAGGCGCCGCTGCAGGTCGGCGAGCAGTCCCTCGGTCTGCTGGCGTTCGCTGGCTGCCTGCTGCTGGTCGCGGCGCAGGTTGGAGCGCTCGGTCTCCAGCGCCGAATTGATGCGCTGGTCGATCGAGTTCTCGCGTTGGCGCAGGCGCTGGTTCTCTTCGCGCTGGGACTTGTTGTCGGACAGCGCCGTCTGCAGTTCGGTGCGCAACTGCTTCACTTGCGCCACGAGCGTCGCCACGGTATCGCGGGGGGTATCGCCCTCGATGCCCAGCGCCTTCATCTCCTCCGGCGTGAGCTTGGCGCCGGCATCCGCAGCGGGCGGCGCCGACGAGCCTCCACCCGAAAACAGCCGGATGGCGACGAACAGCACCAGCAGGGCCACGGGGATCATTAACCACTTCAGGAGTCCGTTACTGCGCATGGCGGGCCTCCTTGTCGTCGGTGGCCTCGGCTTCGGGCTGCGGCAGATGCACGGCTGGGTCGAAGCGGTTGATCGCCGGCAGCAGCGATTGCGCGAGGCCGTGCCCCCGCGTCACCAAGTACAGGACGGTCGTGTCCTCTGGCGTCCCGCGCGGGCCGAGTGCTTCGTGCTGGAAGGTGGCGGTGAGGAAATCGCCCTGCAACACGCGCGGGTCCAGGGTGATCCAGCCGCCGCTGCTATTGGTGAGGCGCACGGCTGTGACCCACTGGTCTTCCAGACGCCACGAGGCGAGCGCAACTGCGCGCACCGGCAGCGTCGGCACCAGCGTGCCGAGGTCGAGATCGCGGCGCAGGTTCACCCGCATGACGCCCGGCAGCGGCTCCACGGTGCGCAGCGGTGCGTAGAGGTTCTGCGCGGCGAAGCGCGTCAGCACGACCGGAACCGGGGTTTCACGCCGCGCTGCCCGCGCGCCTGCCTGGTCCTGGGCGCGCGCCGGGGCGTCGTCTGCTCCGTCGGCTTGATCGCCATAGCGCGTCGGGGCGCTGTCGCCCTCGACGATGCGCACCGGCTCCAACTCGGCTTCGCCGTCCTTGGCCGGCTCGGCCGCGATATCGAGCAGAATCAGCGCGCCCGTGTCGGCATCCTGCAATTGCAGCCGTGTGGGCTCGATCGGCTCGCTCGCGCGCAGGTACACCGCGCCGCCCGCACTCTGCACCCGCAAGCGCTCGCCGACGCCCGCGGGCACGCCCACGCGGACGTTCCGGTTGATAAACACGACGCGCTCCTGCCCGACACGCAGGGGCACGGCCAGGGGCATGCGTTCCCAGCGAAGGATCTCCACGGCCTGGGCAAAAGGAGCCGAGGCGACGGCCAGCAGCCCCAGCAGTGCGAGTACAAGGTGCTTCATGGGGTTTCTCCTTGAGGCGCTTGCGGAGACAGGCCGCCAGGTGCCGGGCGCGACGGCTCCGGTGTGCTGATGCGCTGGGGCGCACCCTCGTAGCAGTCGAGCGCCAGGCCAAACGGATTGCGAGCGGGATCGATGTCCACCCGCGTGACTTTCACGGGGTAGCGCACCAAAGCCCGCTTGACTTGTTCCGCCCCGTAGTACTCGTCTGCGGTGATGTCCAGCGTCACCACCCAGTCGCGGTCGGACACCACGCGCACGCGCGCCGTGGGGTCGTCACCGTAGCCGCGACCGGGGATTTCGTAGATGCCGCGCACGCGCTGACGCAGCTCGCCCGTGGAGCGGCGATAGTCGTAGTCCGCCCGCAGGAAGGCCTGGCAGGATGGGGTGAGGTACGGCGAGAGCGTGTGGAGATTACGCGCATAGTCCTCTTCGCCATTCGTCGGCCAGCGGTTGAGGGTCTGAAACACGTAGAACGTGAACGCATAGACCGATTCGGGCGGCACTTCCCACCACTTGCGGGTACTGCCGGAGCGCAGATCAGGCGGGACGTGGATGGTCAGGTCGCGCGGAGCGCTCCACCAGCCGCCGCCCATGACCAGGGCGACGATGACCAGCGCGCCAGCACCCAGGCGAAGCGTCTTGATGTGCGCCTGCAGATGGGTGATCTCGTTCTTGAAGCGGCTCATCGTGCCCCCCTTGCAGCAGACCTTCGGGTGGTCCAGAAGCCGGAGCGTGAGATCAGCACATGGCCGCCCACCCAGCCCGCCACCAGCGGATAGCGCGTGGCGATGCGCCACTGGAGTTGCCGATACAGCCAGGTGTCGGGACGCCCACGCTTGAGGCGACGCAGGATGCCGCCCCCGATGAACACGCCGAAGGCCACGCCCAGCACGACGAACGTGGGCGCGAGCGCGATCGTGCGGAACACCCAGGACAGCGGCGCACCGACCAGCAGGCCGGCGGCGCCGGACAGGCCGCAGCAGATCCACAGCTCGTCGGCGGTGAGGCCGCGCACGACAACGGGATGGCGGTTGAGCCGGTGCGGAAGGAACGTGACCGTCCCGTCAGCACGGACGTGCTGCTGCTCGGACATACCGGCCTCGCCTTACAGGATGCCGGTGGCTTCGGTGAGCAGCCAGATGCCGATCACGAGCAGCACCGCGCCGATGGCGACCGTGAGGCCGAATTGGCCCCAGGTTTTGCGACCAGTGTGGATTTCCGCGTAGGTGCCGTAGGCGTGGTAGCACACGCCAATGAACATCGACGCCACAACCAGCAGGGCCACGAGCATGATGATGTCGTAGCCGTAGTTCCTGATCGTTTCCATGATGCCGTTGCCCGTGCCGCGGGTCGGGTTCTCCAGTTGCGGCAACCCCTGCGCGAACGACAGCGCGGGCAGCGCGGCGGCGCCCAGAGCCACGGTGGCGCGCTGGACAAAACGGGAAGTGAGGATGCGGTTTTGCATGGTCAGGCCTTTCAGGTCAGGAGAGGAGGAAGAAACTCAGGACGAGGTACATCGCGACGAAGCGGATGCAGACGCCGAGGAACTGGCGCTGGTTGAGGTGGCTCTCGGACCACCCCACGTAGGCCGTTCGGATGGCCCAGACGCCCCAGACGAGCAGGACCGCGAACACGACGCCGACCAAGACGGTCGCCATCGCGGAAGGCGCGATGCCGCTGTTGGCTTGAAATGCCGAGACCTGGGCGCCGTTCATGGCTTGACCTCCGCGGTCGTCGGCGATGGCTCGACGGCCCGCTCAGTGCGGTAGTCGCCGGCCAGTTCGGAGGGGTCGCGCGGCTGGGCACGCGAAGGTGAGAGGTGGGCCTGGATACCGGCGCGCACGCGCGCTAGGTCAGCCAGCAGCCGCGGGTAATCGAAGTGGTAGCGCTCTCCCGGCTGGATGGGGGCATGCGCGGCGCTGTCGGCGACGGTGCGCTCCAGCGCGTCGAGCTGGCGCAGCGCCGCGACCAGTTCCTGGCGCTGCGTGGGGGGCTCGGCCAACGCCATCGGGGACTGGCCCAGCAGGAGGGCCGTCACGAGAAAAGTGGGCACGCCGCGATGCGCGGCGCGCAGCCAGATCGGAGCCAACATCGCGCCATTCCTGTGAAATCAGCAATGGCTTGATCGTGGAGATCAGGGCTGCTTTAGGCCACAAACAATAGGAACTGGGGCCGACCGGATTAGGTGCGCAGCGATCCGCAAATACAGGAGCGAACGACGCTTTGTTCTACAGTGCGTCCCAAGAAGATGGCTGTCCAGCACCCGGCCACAAACCCAGGGCGACGAGCCGTTGTTCCTTATCAGGCCACTCTTGTTTGCTGCGGCATGCGACTGTCCATCGCGCCGCGGCAACGCTGGGCTGCTGAAGGAGCGCCTGGAAGTAGATCGCATCCACGGGGGACAGAGAGTGGCCAAGCACGACGACCTTCTGGATGGCTCCCAACGCCTGAAAAAACGTCCTATGCTGGGCGATCAGTTCCTCGGAACGCTTGAAGGTGGCTGAGAAGTAGTCGTCGATGATGTCGTTGGCTTCAGCCACCCGGGTATCGATCTCCTCGATATCCGGACGGTCGTTGAGCGAGGGGCGGGATTGGGGATTCCAGGCGTGGCCCAAGACCAACTCATCGTCTGCCGCATCGGATCGGCCGTGGATGTGCAGAACACGTGCCAGATCGATGCCATAGAGAGTGTCCAACGTGCTCGTGTAGTTGAAGGTCAGGAACAGCGCCTGTGGATCCAGCGTCGCAAGCCGTCGCGGGGCGGTGTCGTGTGTCGGGATGGGCAAGTCTCGGATCCATTCGGCAAAGCGCGTCCGAAGCCCCTTGGACAGTCGCTCGACGACGTTCCCCACCTCGTACTGAAAGTCGTGGTGCCCTGAATCACTCCAGTCCTCGGCACCATAGGCCCCCATGAAGTGCCCCAAGTTGTCGACCAGCATATCGGCATCCAGTTCAGCCAGGGCTAATTCCAAGTCGCACCAGTCGTCTCCGGCTGGAAGGTAGTCCTCGACCTCGCGATGAATGTCCCGGTCTGTGGCCAGGACATACTCCTTGAACTGTCCGAGGCCCGATGGAATGCCGTGCCACAGGTCGAATCCATTGCCGACTACATAAAGCGTGGTGGGGTGCACGGTGTGCTCCTTAGGTCCCAAGAATCCGAAGTGTCTGGGCATTGAAGGTTATGGTCGATATAGTAATATCAAATAGCGTAAATAACCCATTTGAGGAGTCAGTCATGAGCGTCGTTGCAGACCGTCTCGGCGTGTCGACCCTTGTGGGTACGCCCAAAGAGATTCAGGCTCAACTCGCTCGGTCGCAGGCTGACCACGTGCTGGTGGTGGCGTTCGACCACATCAAGCCCAGTGTTTTCGCGGCATTGGCGGAAAACTTCACCAACGTCGCTTCATCCATGTTCGAGGTGCTGCTTGAACGTCAGGACCGCGAATCGCTCGAACGGCTGGCAGAAATGCTCGTGCCGCGCAATCCGCTGTCGCCCCGGCTGCTCAAGGAAGCGAGCCTGCTGGTGCAGGCGCGTAAGGCGGTGTTGGAAAGTGGAGACTGGTTGACCGCCGCGAACATCGCACAACTCGCGGAACTGAGCACCCGGAACCCGAGCGCTCAGCCCAATAAGTGGAAGAAGCAACGCCAAATCTTCGCTATCAACCACGGTGGCATCGATTACTTTCCGGACTACGGGCTGGATCGTGACGCTGGTTTCCGTCCACTGAAATCGCTGGCCAAAGTGATTGAAACCTTCGAAGGACACAAAGACGGCTGGGGCATGGCTTATTGGTTCCGCTCCGAAAACAGCTTCCTGGGTGGAAATCGTCCCCAGGATCTACTCGCTTCGGCACCGGACCGTGTCATTGCGGCCGCTGTGGATGAAATTCTTGAAATGACCCATGACTAAGCGATGCGCCAATCTGCCCGCCGATGGCGAGCCACCTAGTGAACCATCCTCGGCCGCGTCTGAGCCTTCGCACAACGACGTCGGTGCCTACGATGCCGTGCTCGAATTGGCCGACAGGATCGGAGTGTCCATTGTCCAGGGGAAGAGTTGAATGGAATGCTTCCGGATCGATGAAAGTGGTTATACCGGCTTTGACCTGATGAACCCTGAGCAGCGGTTCCAAGGAGCGACGGCCATCGCCATTGAGGATGACGAGGCCGGGCGCCTGATCCGGGAGCACTTTCCCAAGCTTCAGGCGGACGAACTCAAGTACCGGGCGTTGGCTCGGCGCCCAGCCAATCACCCCCGTCTGATGGCGCTGCAGCGCGACTTGCTAACCGACCACAAGTGCGTGACCTACGTCTGCGACAAGCGCTACCTGTTGCTGCTGATGTTCCTGGACTACGCGGTCGAGCCGTTCTACTACGAGCGCGGCATGGACTTCTACGAAGACGGGCAGAACTACTCGCTTGCGTCGCTGCTGTATACGGTTGGACCGACGCTCCTCGGCAAAGGCGCGCTCGACCGGCTGTTGGTCAGCTTCCAGCGCGCGGTGAAGGAAAAGAGCTCGGAGGCGCTTGGGAACCTGATCGATGCGGCGTGCGCATCGCGCTGGTGGGAACTGCCGGAAGCGCTTGGCCCGCTTGCGCAGTTCGCTGCCCCTGAATGCCTGAAGGCGATCGTCACGCCGGGCGTCAACACCGATGCTGCTTTCGTGGTGCTGCAGTCCCTGGTCAGTCGGATGGAAATCATGGCTGACGGCCCGTATCGGGTCGAGCACGATCAGTCCAAGAACCTGCTCACTTATCACGACCTGCTGCAGCGGTACATCCGCCATGAGAAACCGATCACGTTTCGTCAATCGGAGATCGCCAGCATCACCTTTCCGCTCAAGCTTCAGTCCGTGACTCAGATCGATTCAAAGCACAGTCCTGCAGTGCAAGTGGCGGACGTGATGATCGGCGCGGCCATCGAAGCGGCGAATACGCTTACCGGACAACGCGCCGGGGTACTGGATGCCGAGAAGGTCATGGCGCTGTACGCCGATCATCAACTGATCCATATGCTGCCCTCGATCGACTTCGAGGAGCAAAAGCGTTTCCGTCAGGGATCCCAAGCGGGGCAGGTCATCGACTATTTTGCTGAGAACTTCCACAAACCGTAATAGCGAATGGAAGCATGACCCGCCTGTGCCTACTGCGCTGGCGACCGATCAACATCATCAAGGACGCCATCGAAGCGTCTTCCTGTGTAGAGGGGGCTGCATGGCAAGCATTCATTCGGAGTACCACCGCTTCTTGGCGCACTTGGCGCAACGCCAGGTGCATGACGACGTGTGCCGGCTCGCGCATCTGGTGCTTGATCACCTGCAACCTCTGGCTGAAGTTGGTGCAGCGCGCCGTGGACGCTCCACCCGCATGGCGCCACTGGCCGTCGCCCATTTGGCGCAGATGCCGGTCGCGTACCAGGGAGATGGCCACGGACCCGAAGTCGGGCCGGCGCTGGGGCGCCTGCGCCAGCTTGAGGTGGGACCGTTTCGCGGATTCATGCGGCAAGAGACATTCGACCTCAGCCACGACATCACTTTGGTCTATGGCGCCAACGGTACCGGCAAGAGCAGCTTCTGCGAGGCGCTGGAAGTGGCGATGCTCGGCTCCATCAGCGAGGCCCAAGTCAAGCGGGTCGACCAACGGACATACTGCAACAATGCCCGGTTGCGTCGCCATGTCGCGCCCGTCCTGTCTTCCGGAGCACCAGACCAGGCCCAGGCTGTGCAGCCCAACGAAGCGGAGTACCGCTTCTGCTTCATCGAAAAGAACCGCCTCGATGACTTCGCCCGCATCGCGGCGCGTACTCCGGGCGATCAGCGGCAGCTCATCGCTACCTTGTTTGGCGTGGATCAGTTCAGCGACTTCGTGCGCGGCTTCAATCCCGCGCTCGACCAAGACCTGATGCTCGTCGGCGCCCAGGCTACTCAACTCGCGCAGCGGCGCTTGCAGTTGGCGAACTCTGAACAGACGATCGCTGCTTATCCGCAAAAGATCGCGGCGGTGGAGAACTCCGAGCAAGCGCTGGCGCAACGAATGTCGCCCGGCGCGACGTACCAGGCTTGCGTTGACTGGCTGCTCGGCACACCGGAGCAGCAAGGGCGGCTGCCGTACGTCCAGGCGCAACTGGTTGCCGTCCCACCTGCCGTTCATGAGGTGAGCCAAGCGCGGCTGCAGACGCTGCTGGATGAGGCTTATCACCTTCAAGGCCTGTGGCAGGCGGCCACCGGACAGCTTTCGGCGCGTGCTGGGGAAGTGTCGTACGCTAAGCTCTACGAGGCTGTGCTGGCCTTGACTGACGGGGCGACCACCTGTCCCGCATGCGGAACCGGATTGGCTGCTGTCGCACAGGATCCTTTCGCCAAGGCCCGCACGGGCCTGGAGCAGCTCGCGCAGTTGGCCACCCTCCAGCAGCAGGAAGCCGGCCTACGGACGCAGTTGAGCGAGGCGGTGCGGGCGCTGTGGGACGAGATGCGTCGGGTAGTCGCGGTTGGCGCAAACGCTTGTCCTGCACAGTTGCAGGCAGCAGGCCTGCCTCCATTGCCGCCTACCTCGACAGGCGCCTGGCTTGGCGCATGGGTCGATGGCGACCGGCGTGCCTGGAACGCTCTGCTGCAGGTCACGGAAATCATCGAGCGCGCCGACGCGCAAGCCCGCGAAGCGCATGCCCTGCGCGGGGCGCTGGCCCGGGAGCGGGACGCACTGGACCAGCACCGGCTGGAGATCGAACGGCTGCGGACCATACGCATGACAGCCGACCAAGAAATGGCCGCTGCCCGCCAGACCGTGGCCCAATTTGACGAGGCGAACCGTGAGTTGATCGAGTCGGTCGCAACCGAAGTGCCGGTAGTCGCGCACCACCTGCGGGTCAAGGCCGCCTACGACGGCTTCTTGCCCGAAATCCAAGCCTACTTGGCCGCATTGCCGGGCGTGCTGCTCCAGGGCCTCGGAGAACAGGCACGCAATCTGTACAACGCATTCAATCGTGCTGATCCGCCTGGCGACCTCTTGCACGCGTTGTGGCTGCCTGTCGCCGAAAACGGCAAGATCGAAGTAGAGTTCACCGGTGAGCCTGGCGTGCGCTATGACGCGCTGGTGGTCTTCAGCGAAGGGCATATCAAGTGCCTGGGTCTGGCGATTCTGCTGGCGAAGAACATCGCGCAGGGGTGCCCCGTGGTCATTTTCGATGACGTCGTCAACGCGATCGACGATGACCATCGTGACGGAATCTGGCGTACCTTCTTCGAGGATGGCTTGCTCGTCGGCAAGCAGGTCATCCTCACCTCACACGCCGAGGAGTTTCTGCACCGGATCCAGCAGGAATTGGGCGCCCGGCGGGCCGGGTCCATCAAGCGCTACAAGTTCCTCCCGCACCAGGGCGAGCATGAGCTGCGCGTTGACAGCGATCCACCGACGAAGAACTACGTCCTGTTGGCCCAGCAGGCGTTGGCAGCCGATGAGAAGCGTGAGGCGCTGCGCCAGGCGCGGCCCGCGCTGGAGAGTCTGACTGACCGTCTCTGGACTTGGCTGGGCCGGCGAGCAGATGGGCGCATCGAACTCAAGCTAGGCGGGCCACGCTCCCCCTGGGAATTGAACAACAAATGCGCAAAGTTGAGATCAGCCGTCGATCGCATCTCCGCGCAGCATGCTGGCGCGCCAGACGTCGTTGTCGCTTTGACCCGGCTGCTTGGTGTTGGTGCAGGAAGCATTGAATGGGGGTGTCTCAACAGCGGTGTCCACGATTCCCAGCGAGACCACGAGTTCGACCGCTCCTTAGTGAGAGTCATTGTCGAATCGATTACGGCGTTGGACGCTGCGTTAGATGTTCTGCAGAACCGATGAGCACTACAGCCACGCGGGACAGCATTCGCCTAAAGGTATTTCTTGAAGCTGCCCGCGGTCAGGCTCACGGCCAGCCCCAGCAAGGCGGCGCTCGGCAGCAGAATCAGCAGTGGATGCACCGAGATCGGCAAGGCCAGGTACGTGACCCAGGGCAGAACGGCCAGCGGCATCAGGCTTGCTTTCGCGCGGTGGTAGATGAAGCCCGATTCGCGGCCCGCGCCGAACCGGCGCACGTCCCTCCGCACTAGGCCGTCGATCAGGCCGACGAATGCCGCGGTGAGGATCAGCGGCAACGTGAGCACCAGGACCAGCAGGCGCACAAGGAAGGTCAGCGTCGTGAAGGCTGCGGCGATCAGGTAGCTCTCGGTCCAGACATAGGCCTGGCTGATGTAGTAGCGAAAGTTGCGTGTCTGCCCGTGGCTGGGTGCACGGGCGCGCTCGGCGGTCTGGCTCATGCGCTCCAGCAAGCCCGAGCGCACGAACACCCATTCGTATCCGGTATCCACCAGCTCGTGCGCCGTGCGCCCCGGTTCCTGCACGACCACGCTGCGCGTGAAGTGGTTGGACAGGTGCCCCAACTCGTACTGCAACATCTGCTGGGAGTGTCGCCAGCCCTCGTCCTTCCAGAACAGGTGCATTCCGACGCACTCCACGACAATGGAGAACAGCAGCGAGCCGATCAGCACCCCCAGCAGCCGGAACGGCAAGGTGATGGTGCCGACGATCAGGCCTTGGCGCTGGTTCTGCTCCCGCTGCGCGGTCGAGGCGGCATCCTTCATGGCGAGGCCTCATTGCCGGCGCTGTCGTCGGTGGCCACCGGGCCAGGTTCGGCCGCAGCGGCATCATCCAACAGGTCGTCGGGCAAGGCCCCGTCCTGCAACGCCGGGGAACTGGTGAACTCCCACCACTGCGTGGCCTCGCTGTAGCTCTGGCGCATGTAGCCCGCCAGTTGTTGCAGATCCTGCGGCATGACCTCATCGGGGTCCGGTGCCGGCAGCGGCATGCGAACCTTCCAAAGCTGGCCGCCCTGCAACAATGCGAAACATTGGCCCTTGGGTAAGGCGACGACGTGCGACGGCTCGATCATCGGCACGCTGGACATGCTGATGCGGTCCTGCGTGTTGCTGGTGAAGTCCGTCGCGCCGCGGATGTCCGAGCTGTCGGTCGCGCCGGAGACGATGGTGGTCGTATAGACCTCGACCTTCGGCAATTGCCGGGTCAGCAGTTCGGCGGTGGCCGTCTCCCTGACCCTCAGCATGAACAGATTGTTGAAATTGCCAATCACTTGACCCGCTTTGGCGCGGTTCCCGATACGGGCCTCGATGTCCGAAAGCGTCTGCGTGTACGCGGTGACCTGCAGACCGGCGCCGCCGCCTTTGTTGATCAGCGGCACGAACTCGTCACCCATCAGTTCATTGAATTCATCCGCGTGGACGTTGATCGGCACGCGCGTGCCAGCCGATGCGCCCGGCAGGCCGTCATCGATCCCGTGCTTGTAGATATGGCCTGCCACCGAAACGAGATCGCTGAACATCGAGTTGCCGACCGCTGCGGCGACCTCGGCATCGGATAGCGCGTCCAGGCCCACATAGACGACTGCGCGCTTTCGGATGACCTGCATCCAATCGAAGATCGGGCGGGGGTCGGCCAGGTCGGAATAGTTCGGCGCCAGAAGCTGGGAAATCTTCCCGCTGGTGAGCTTCTCCAGCAGCGGCAGCAAAGACGCGACGATCTTGTCGAAATACGTCTTGTCGTAGCGAACCGCCGAGCGCAGGCCGTCGAGCACCGGGTCGTAGTTACGGGCCTGGGATAGGTACTGCTCCAGCGCCACCACGCGCTTCTCGCGCCCAATCATGTTGCGCGGGATGTTCTTCTCGTTGAGCTTGGCCTCGATCTGGACGATCACCTCCCAGGCTTTGGGCTCGGTCTTGGCGAAGTAGTGCTGGGCGTACTCGATGAACAGCGCGTCGATGTTGATGACGTGCCGCTGGATCAGCATGTAGTCCGGGCGCTGCCCCAGTTCCACCAAGGCGCGGGCAATGATGTTGACGAAGCGCCACGCGAATTCCCTGAAGGCTGCGCTGTTGCCTTCGCCGGAGAGCTGCCCCGCGATGCGGGTGGCGACTTCCGAGATGCGACCGAATCGGCCTACGGCGTTGTAGCGTGCCGAAATGTCCGGCCACCCCAAATGGAAGACATAGAACTCGCCTTCGCGGCCCGCGCGCTTGGCCTCGACATACATCCGCTTCAGGAGATCGGCATCTCCTTTGGGGTCGATGACGATCACGACCTCGTGTTCGCCCGCGGCGTTCCTCCGGCGGATGTCTTGAGTGACGAAGAGTTCGGCCAAACGTGTTTTGCCCACCCTTGTCGTTCCCAAAACCAAGGAGTGGCCCACGCGCTCACCCAGCGGCAGGCTGACGTCCACCTCGTCGGGTTCGATGCCGTGCAGGCGCGGCAGGCCGCCCACTGGCGGCAGCGGCCGCACCGGATTGAAAGGCACGTCCCAGCCGGTGAGTTTCGATAGCCGGGACAGCGGGAACGGCGCGAACTCCAGCCGTTCCTCCAGGCGCCGGGCCAGCCGATAGGCCGGCGTCGGCTCGACGTAGCGCCGAAACTCTGGCCGGTACGTCTGCATGAGCCTATGGGTGTGTTTCTGCTCCCACAGAAAGCCGCGTCCCACAAACAGACGTTGCTGGCTGACCGGCACGTCCTTGCTGGTCATCACGTAGCGCGGCAGGCGACGGATGTTGCGCCGGTAGCACAGGATGACGCGGGCATCGCGGTAGCGGATCGCGCCATAGGCTCCGAACGCCAGCGCGCTGCCGACACCCATGGCGGGGCTCAGCGCGAGCGACCACGGGGCCACCAGGGACAGAAACGCGGCGCCTGCACACGCCGCGACGGTATATAGCTCCACCGCTGGGCGAAGCAGAACCTCGACCGGCTGTTTCCCCGACATGGCTTCATTGCTCGATGCCGGTGGCCGTGACTAGCGCCGGGTAGTGCCGCAGGCCCAAGCGCTCGGCCAAGTCGTCGCCGGACACGGGCGCAAGCGGCACGCCGGACGCCAGTGCGCGCAGCCGCGCCAGGCCTTGCACGGTCTCGACGTTGACCACCAGACCGACCGCGCCGCGCTCGCGCAATGAGGCTGCATGGCGGCGCAACCAGGCCTGGGAAGCCTCGTCGTCGCCCACGACCACGAAGGGACGCAGGCCCGGGGCCTCGATCACCCGCCGCGCGACGGTGCCGGGCGTGAGCTTGGCGCTGCGCACCGGCAACATCGCGGCCTCATCCGCCGGCGTGGCCGGGATCTGAGTCGCAGGGATGGGCGATCGGGCCGGAGTGTTGGCGCGCGGCTGGAGGCTCAGGGCTTCGTAGTACGGCAGCGCCGACGTGCCGCCACGGTCTTCGACCAAGATCAGCGGCTCGCCGGCACGCGAGGCCAGCGGCAGACCCGCCAGCAGCACGAGCAGGCCTTTCGCCGCGAGATGGGCCAGATGGGATTTCGTCATGGGGTGGTCTCCTGGCGCGCGGCGAGGACCGCGGCGGTTGGGCGCGTGCCCTGCACGCGGGCGAGGTGGCGGGAAACGCTCCGCCGGTAGCGGGCTGCGGGCTCGCCCCCCGCGGGGCGGTGGTAGCGGCCGATCGCCAGCAGCCAGTTCTCCCCCGGGATGTGCTGCTCCTTCAGGATCTCGGAGGCGATGGCGAGGTTGCGGTACGGATCGAGCAAGTCGCACGGGCTGGTGAAGCGGTGCTTGTGGTAGCCGAGGTTGATCTGACCCAGGCCCGCGTCGATGCGCGTGTGCGGCGTGGAGCGCATCGCCTGCTGCAAACCGGCGCAGGCGTCGGCGCGGGTCGCATAGCGGCGCGATTGGCCGGCGACGTTGAGGGACCACGGCCACGGGACGATGCGTCCGTTCCGCCGGATGCCGCTCTCCTGCAAGGCCACGGCGTAGAGCACCGTGGAGGGAATGCCCGCACGTTGGGCGGCAAGCTGATAGGCCGGAGGCGGAACCTCCTGGGCATGGACGGCGCAGGCGTACAGGCCAGCAGCGATCACCAGTACGCGAAACCGCGCCGTCAGGGCTGGCGCTGCCATTGGCCGTTCACCTCGCGCACGACCGCGGGCAGATCGCCGGGCAGACCCAGCGACAGCCAGCGGCCGCCGTCGTGGTTGAGCGTGATGGTGCCGCTGCGCACCCGTGTCGGGTCGATCTGTGCGCGCTTGGCCCAGTCGCGGATGCGCGCGTCGTCCTGGCGGCTGCCGACCATGTACAGGTCGAACTCGGTACCTGAGGATTGCAGGCGTTGCACGAGCTGTCCGCAGGCCGCGCAGCCGTCCTTGACGAACACCGCCGTGCGGCCGCCGCCGCGCACTGCGCCGCCGCTGGGTTTGTCGTCAGGCAGGTTCACCCGTTGCATGCCGGGGTTCAGGCGCTGCCAGGCTTCGTCGTAGGCACGTTGATAGGCAAGCAGCTTCTCGACGCGGCGCGCTTCGATTTGCACCTGCAGTTCTGCGTAGCGCCGCCGTTCCTCGTCGGTGCGGGCCTCGATGCCCAGGGCGGACAGAGGGTCCAGGTTAGGCGAATAGATGCCCAGCGGCCCGTCCATCAGCTCGCGGTATAGCGCCCATTCCTGCGGTTGGAGGCCCCAGTCGCCTGCTACCTGGTCGTCCGGGGTTCGGGCGACCAGCGGACGCTCCTGGTTCTGCGCATTGCGGGCCGGGGCGGTGACCGGCTGCTGCGCCCAGGCGGGCAATTGGGCGGATGCCAGCAGGAGCGCGGAAAGGATGATCGACGGATTCATGTGGTGTGCTCCGGTCAGGGAATCGCCACGCGACGGGTCTGGTTGCCGGCCTGGAACACGGCGGTGTTGCCCTCAATCGCCTGTAAGTGCCACGGGCCGAGCGCATCACCTGGCAGCAGCACCTGAAGCTGGTCAGGCGTGAAGTCCGCACTGCTCGGCGCAACGGACACGCTGCGCTGGCCAGCGCGCAATTCGGCGCCGACGACGCGGAACGGCAGCGGCGGCGGTTCGGGCTTGGCGGCGGCCTTGCCCGATGCGCGCGGCTGGGCGGGTGCTGCGGCGCGCGGAACGGGCGCAGCGGTCTGGCGCGCCTTGATCTGCTCGACCTCCGCGCGCAGCGCCTGAAGGTCGTCGGCAGCGGCATAGCCGCTCAGCGTTTTCTCAACCTGGGCAGCGCGTGCTTCCAAGACTTGGCGGGTGTCTTTGAGGTCTGCCGCCGTTGCGACGGCCGAACGCTGCTGGATGGCCTCGATCGACTCGACCAGGCCCGCCGCCCGGGCTTCCAGGCGTTGCAGGCGGGAATCCAGCCGTTCCTGGTCGGCCTGGTCGTTCATGGTCTGGTAGCCCAAGGCTACGAAGACGCTGAGGCCGATCAGCCAGAGCCACAGAAGGCTCTGCACCATCACGACGGCGGCCGGGCGCCGGGCAGACTGTGGGGCGCTCATGGCTGGCCTCCCGAAACCGAAGGCTCCAGCGGGAACGTCTGCACCGCCTCGGCGGCGGGTGGCTCGGATGCGGGTTCGATGACCGCGCTGTCGGCGGGCCGTTCGAAGCAAATCTGCCGTGCGCGATCATCCGCGTGCAGTTCCCAGGCCGGGCCAGCCAGTGTGAGCAGCGCATCGCGCAAGGTCATGGGGCCGAGGTGCAGGTGCGCCGCCGGCAGCGGCAGCGCGTACAGCTCGATTACCGCGTGCGCCGTCTGGCACAGGCTGTAACCGCTGCGCTTGAGCACATGCCGCAGCCCATCGCCGACGGTGGCGCGGGCATCTTCGGGCATGGACACGTCGATGGTCTGCAACAGCAGGTCGCGTTGCGCCGCTCTGGGTGCCAGCTCGACCAGCGTGTAGCGACCGTAGCGCACGACGGGGATGTACTCGGGCGCCTCGGGTTCGGGCGTGGCCAACACTTCCTCGATGGCATCAGGTGCGGGCGGCGCAGTCGTCGTAGCGCAGCCGCCAGCCAGCACCGACCAGAGCAGGCCGAGGACTCCTGCCAGCAGGCGGCGTTCGGGATGGTGAAACCAAGGTGGAGAGGGGCACATAAGCTCGGCGTCCTGAAACAACGAGCCCTCACCATCGCCGCTAAGGCCCGGGGCAGCAGCAAACAATGCGAACCACGCTGCGTCCGATTTGCCGGCAGCGGTCTAGTCGAACAAAAGCGGCCTTGAGGGCGCCGAAACGGAAAAGCTCAGTCGCGGTCGGCGGATGGAGGCCGGCCGCTTGACTGCTACTATTTGTTAAAACACCAGTGGACGGGGGCGTAAATGAGGGTTTCTCGGGTCAGGTTGATCAATTTCGCCAATTTCTCGGATGTTGATGTCGAGACGGGGGAAAGTATCGTCATCGTGGGAGAGAACAAGGTTGGCAAGAGCAATTTCATTCGCGGCCTGCAGTTGATCCTTGATCCGGGCTTGTCTGAACGCGATCGACAACTGGGGCTTGAACATTTCTGGGACGGACTTGGCGAAGACAAGGTTGGTGCGACCATTGAGGTCTCTGTGGATCTAACGGACTTCACAAACGATCCCCGGCTGATGGCTCACCTCAACGATTGCGTGATTGATCCTGGCCCACCCATGGTGGCCCGACTCACCTACCGCTTCCAGCCTAAGGCGGGCCTGGGGCGCGCCCCGGAATCGTTGAAGGACTATGAGTATGTGATCTTCGGTGGCAACGATCCCGAAATGCGTATCGGCGGCGCACTTCGCCGGATGTTGCCAATAGATGTTCAGGTAGCCCTGCGTGACGCTGAGAAGGACCTTGCGAGCTGGCGCAATTCGCCATTGAGGCCACTCATTGAGGATCTTGCCGCGTCGTTGGATGATGACGCCCGTGAGGAGATTCAGAATCAGGTCGACCAAGCACAGCGAGAGCTGGCTGGACACGAGGAAGTGGTAGCGACAGCAGAACGGATCAGCGAACGGCTGATCGCAATCGCCGGGGGGCAACATGCTGTCCCGGTATCGCTCGGACTTGCACCTACACGAGTGGATGCATTGCTGCGTAGCCTTCGGCTGCTTATCGACAACGGTGTTCGCGGTGTCGGCGATGCCAGCCTAGGAACGGCGAATCTGATCTTCCTGGCCTTGAAGAGCCTCGAACTCGACCGTCTCGTCTCCGAGGGGGAGCGCGACCACACATTCTTCGTCGTCGAGGAGCCCGAAGCGCACCTGCATCCGCATGTCCAGCGTCTTGTCTATCGCTACTTTCTCGGCACAAGAGCGGAAGATGAGGACGAAGCCCCTCCACTGACGACAATTCTCACTACTCACTCGCCGCATATCGCAAGCGTTACACCGATTAGGTCCATCGTTCTCCTGCGTCATAACGCAACGGACGGGAAAACCGTCGCGGTTTCGACCGCGAACACACCTTTCACACAGAGGGATGAAGACGACCTCCAGCGCTACATCGACGTCACTCGCGGAGAAATATTATTTTCCCGGGGAGTGATTCTGGTTGAAGGGGACGCCGAGCGCTTCATCATTCCCGCGTTCGCCGACGCCCTCGGGATTCCTTTCGACATACTTGGAATCACTGTGTGCTCGGTCGGGGGGACGAACTTCACTCCTTATGTGAAGCTTTTGGGCCCTAAAGGGCTAAATATTCCACATGTAATTTTGACAGATCGCGACCCGGTCAATGGCAAACCTCCACTAGCCCACAGGCGATTAATTAATCTCTTAAACGAGGTCGATGACGAATATGGTTACGATGACCTGGATATAGATGAGGTGCTCAAATACGCCGCAGAGTTTGGATACTTCGTCAACGAGAGCACGCTGGAATCCGACCTATTTGCCGCCGGAATGACCGAGGCGATGAAGTCGGTAATCGAGCAGGAGTTGCCGCTGAGGCAAGTCACCCGGGACGCATTGCAAGAGTGGGTGGATGATCCGGATCAGGTCGATGAAGACCGGCTGCTGAAGTTGATTGAACGGATTGGCAAGGGGAGATTTGCACAGGCACTTGCGCCGTCGGTGTCTGAGGACGTTTGCCCGGCCTACATTCGCTCTGCGCTGGAGCATATCCGCGATGCCGTCGCGTAACGTCGGTACAGCCTACCTGGCGCAGGCTGCCGAGTTGGCTGGAAATCCAGGGCAGTTGGCAGCTTACAACTCTCAAGGACATTGTGTGGTACTCGCTGGTCCCGGGAGCGGTAAGACCAAGACACTCGTCCTAAAGCTCGCCCGCATCCTGGCCGAAGACGTCGAGGCCCCTCGTGGCGTTGCGTGCATCACTTATAGCCAGGAGTGCGCTCGCGAACTCGCTCGCCGAATTGAAAACTTGGGACTTCAGCAGGCACCTAATCTTTTCATTGGTACGGTCCATGGGTTCTGTCTGCGTCATCTCTTGATGCCGTATGGACGCCTGGCCGGCCTGCCCATATCTTTCCCACTTTCGGTAGCCACTCAACGAGTCAGTGATCGGTTGTTGAAGCAAACTGGAGATGCGCTTTTCGGCCAGAACCATCCGTACAAAGTTATTGACCTCGGGCGGCATCGCCGTTCCGTGCTCAATCGAAATAGCGTCGCTTGGCGTAGCGAGGAGGAACTCGCTGCCTGGGCCGAGGCCTACGAGGCCGCTCTGCGCGACGAGGGGCTGATTGACTACGATGACATGGTTGTCTTCGGCCAGCGTTTGATCGCCGAGCACGACTGGGTACTACCTCTGGTTCAGGCAAAATTCCCCGTGCTCGCGGTGGATGAGTACCAGGATTTAGGCGTGGCACTGCATCGCATCGTCAAACGCCTTGCCTTCGACGGGGGTGTCCGACTTTTCGCTGTCGGGGATGCGGATCAGTCGATATATGGATTTACGGGAGCTGATGGCGCGTTGCTCATGGAATTGGCGGCTCGCAGAGACATTGAGCCTGTCCAGCTTCAATTAAATTACCGTTCTGGTGCAGGGATCGTGACTGCGTCAGAGATGGCGCTTGGAGAAGCCCGAGGCTATCAAGCGAGCGATCCTGCGCGACAAACGACCATCGAATTTGTCCTGCGCCCGGGTGGTATGGCGGACCAGGCTGCGCACGCCGTCGCGCAGATCATTCCGGCGGCCTTAGCCTCCAAGCCGGGACGAACACTGGGCGATATCGCGATCCTATACAAAGACTATCGCGCAGGCGATATCGTGGCTGAAGCTGTGGCAACCGGTGGTCTCGATCACATCCGTGTGGATACCGCAGCACCTTACCGCAAGGTTGCCCTAACAAGTTGGGTAGAAGATTGTGCGGCGTGGTGCGCGGGTGGCTGGCGTGTTGGACGCCCACAATTGCGTGGACTACTCGACCGCTATCGCGCATTTCATCGGGCGAGCTTGGACGATTCACAGGCCAAGCGCGAAGAGCAAGAGCTAACCGCCTTGCTATGGGAGCTGCGTGCTGACCAGCAACCTGCGCGAGAATTTGTTGCTTCGCTGCGCAACGGTGTAGTGGATCATCTGCTGGCGGCTGAATTGGCGCTCGCTGATCAGAAGGAGCAACTGGATCGCATGACGGCAGCGCTCGCTGAAGGCGGTGCACTGGCTTCGCTAGACATCACGAGTTTGGGCGGTCGGGACGGTTCGCCCGATCACCTGAATCTGCTGACACTGCATTCCGCAAAGGGCTGTGAGTACGACGTCGTCATCATGGTTGGACTCGACCTCGGAAATCTGCCGTGGCGCAATGAAACTCCAGAGAAGTTGCGCGAAAGTCGCCGGCTCTTCTATGTGGGACTCACACGTGCTCGCGACGAGGTCCACATGCTGTATTCGGGCTTCGTTGATGGCCGCTATGGCCCTATGCGCTTTGGGCGCTCGCCATTCCTTGATGAGCTGGAGGCGCGAATGCGTGCCGCTGGCATTTGAGTGTGAACCCGGGAATCTGGAGTGTCGGTGCTGCGTCGGCGCATGTCGAGCAACACCACAGTCGAGCTACATCTTTGCAGCCAAGCGATTGGCTGCGAAACGCTCGCGCGCGAGTCTGGCGGCGTTATTCATCGAGTCTAGGTTATCGATACACCATAGACCGTTGATGCAAAGAAAGCGCTCACTAAGCACTGCTTCAAGTATGTTTGGAAGGGTTGCGTTGAAGAATCCGGCACCCTTGACCGTTGGGGCCGGATCTAGCTCAAGCATCGCGACCGGCAGGTCAGAAAGGCACGGGCCGAAGTGGCCGGCCGAAGGGAACTTGCCCCCAAACTCGGTGCGCAGACGCTCCTTTCCCATGCTCTTGGTGAGAGTGCTATATCGCTCCTGCCGCAGCAACCAAAGAGACTTGATGCCCGCCTCGCGGTACCGCTCTTGGCGTTTACGGTAGTCACGGAGCGACTGATACGATCTTTGGATCTCGACAGCCAACCTAACCCCATTGCGCTCACCCCAGACATCAGCCTGCCAGCGACCTGCATCACCCGAACCCGGCATTTCAACCGAGGCACGGAATCCAAGATCTTCAAGCACGCTGCGCACAAGTATCTTGGCCGCCAGGTGCCATTGGCTTTCTTCGGAAGTACTGCACGCACCTCCTAGATGCGCGAAGAAGGGGTACCCATTAGCACTAACCTTGGGAATCGCTGGAGCGTTGCAGCAAGGCATCAGCAGATCACCGACGCAGTACGCCCGTTGCAACTCTTCCCACTGCGCCTGAGACATATGCAGTGCGTTGGCTGCACCAGTACCATCTGCATATGCTGCTTCGATCACCATAGCCATAGTGCCTCCTTGAATCTCGGTATTGTCTGATCAGTTTAGCCTTCCCCGCGCTGGGACCGGGGCGGTGATCGAATCCTCCGAGCAGCAATTTCCTAGAAAAATGCCGGCACCCCCGAAAGGATGCCGGCAGACAGCAGATCACGCAGTTACCAATTGCCGGGCCAATGCGACCTCGACGGAATCACCATCCTGGTTCAGGACATCGAGCCCCGATTCGGGTACATCGCCCGAAGTGGACTGCGAGACCATGATCTTCTTGGCCATCAGCTCCAGGCAGGTCATCTGCGAGGAGCCGGCGTAGCCCAGGTAGATCACGCGCACGGACAGCTTCTGCCCGATACGCCAAGAGCGGCGTGCCGCCTGCTGGAGCGAATACACGTTGTAGCCCGACTGCATGAACACGATCGTCGGAAACTCCAACAGGTCCAATCCCGTCTTGACAAGCTCGGGATTGGTGATGAGCACGTCGATGCCACGGTCCAACTGCTCGGCGATCCAGTCCTCGCGGCGGCTGGCATCCACGCTTGCGCGCAGTACCGCCACTTTGAAGCCTTCCTGCTCCAGCAATACCTTCAACCGGCTAGTCGTGTCGCGCGTGCCGGTATAGACCGTGTAGGCCAGAACCTTGCGGCCCTGTGCTTTCTCTTCCCTGCAGATGTCGATCAGCTCACGCTCCTTGGGGCTGATCTCGAACTCGTTGAACTGAGCCGGGACGAACGCCAAGGTATTGCGTGTGCGCGGATGCACCACGGTCTCCGACCGGAAGCAGCAGTCCGGCCAGGCCAGCAGCACGTTGAGGACCACACCCAGCAAGGTTGTATCGCGTCGCGCCAGAGCCTGTTTCAGCTCCGCGGTCAGCCGACCCGCCAAATCGCGGTAGGCCGCGGCTTGCGCCGTGTCCATCGCGACTTCACGGAACTCCTCGTCATACGGTGGCAGAACGTTGCCGCCGATGTCTCTGAGTTTGAGGAAGATCGTGAACGGCAGGATGCAGCGCAGCACGCCCTTGGGGCCGAAGCCCGGAGCTTTGACCGTTCTGACACTGACTTTCGTGCCTTTCGCGGTCTTGTGCGCCGTCCCGGTGCTCTCGGAATAAATGTCCTTCAGGACACCGTGATCGCGCATGAACGCCATCGCGGCCGAGGTCATGCTGCCGCTCGTGGTCGGGCGATAGCCGTCTTCGATCATCCGCCCGGGAAGGGCTCGGAACAGCAGGTAGAACAGATCGTCGCCGTAGCCGCCCATCAACGTGCCGGTCAGCAGTAAGGTCTTGCGAGCCTTCGCCGCCAGCACGCCCATGGCCTGGCCCTGGGCGCTGCCGCCGTTCTTGTACTCGTGGGCCTCGTCGGCGATGAGCAGGTCGAACGTGCCTTGCGGCAGGTAGCGCTTGATGAACTCGGACGGTTGATAGCCGCCCTCGCCAAAACCGAACTCCATGTTGGCCATCGCACGTTCCATGCGCGTGGCTTGACGGTCGGAAAACACCAGCTCGCCGTTGCCGTCCATGAGGTTGATGAACTCATGGATGTTGTCGCCCAGCATCGACGCCAGGAACCCGTCGCCGAACTTCTGCATCAGCTTCTGCGCGGTGACTTCCCCGATCGTCGGGATGCGCTTCAACGCTTTCAGCACGGCCGAGGACTGGTCGCTGCCGGACAGGCTGCGCGGGCGGATCAATGTCCACAGGGGCGCGGCGCAATGGCTGCACTTCCTGCGGTACTCCTCGGCTTCGAGCGCGACCGGGTTGACCGGCTCGCCGTCGAGGTCGGTGATGACCGTGCCGCAGTCAGGGCACGCTGCCACGTCGCCATGGCGGGTGCGCCGCGTGGTGAAGACAGGCTTCCAGTGGAATCCCATCCGCATCCTGACGCGCCCCAGGACAAAGAACTCCTGGCCCGTGGGCTGCACACCCAACTGCTCGCGCAGCTTGATGAGCTTGACCAGCGTGTCCGGGCCGTTGAGCACCCAGACCTTGGCGCCTGCCACCGTCTCCTGGATCTCGCGCCGCCACTTGTAGACCAGGTGCGGTGGAGAAAGAACCAGGGTACGGCGATAGCCTTCGGCGTTGAGCACGGCGGCTGTGGCGATACCAACGGTCGTTTTGCCGCAACCCATCTCGCCGTTGACGATCGCGGCGTGTTCGCCACGGTCGATCAGCAGCTCGGCGGCGGCATGGACGACTTCGGCTTGGGCTTGGAATAGCTTGCGTTTGAGGCTGGCGACGACGAGTTGACGATGCGCCTGCGGCTGGCCGGTATAGACCGGCGGATTGGCGCTGTTGAGGGCGTCGAGCAGTTCGTCGCCGAACTCGCCGACAAAATCCTGAAGGCTCAGGGTCAGAGGGTTGGATTCCGCGTCGAGCAGTTCGCCCTGTACGGGCGTGGCTTCGGCGGTAGTGTTTTCGAGATCGAGGGACATGGTGATGCTCCAAAGAAAATGGGGCATGCACCACCCCCAAAGGGGCAATGGCCTGCCCCAGGGTGGGAAGATCAATCGGCACACGGCCGACGGTGGATGGAAAACGCAGGCGCTGGCGGCCTGCTGGTGAAATGTGCTTAGTCTTCGGACGGCAGCACGATGGATGTGAGATGGCGTTTCGCATCGGTGACGATGCGAATGCGCAGCGCACGATGAATCACGTAGTGCGATTCCAGCAAAGCACCCGATTGAAGTGCGATGCCGTTGGCTTGCCATTGCCCGTCGCTGACGTCCCCCCAGTCGCCACGGACATGGCGACGGAAGTACGGAATCGGGTCAAGACGACCGGCGCGGACCAGGCGGTCGATACCTTCGCTGAGGATGAGTGCACCTACCGGAAACAGCAGGTCCTGGCAGTAGGTTTCGATGTGTCGGGATGCCATGGATTCCTCCTTGATGGATTCATTGAGCCACGACACCCCTGGCGGAGTGAAGTGGCTCCGTCAGGTGACTGGGATGACGATGGGTGACTTCAGATCATGTCGCGCTCTTCGGGAAGCTGGACAACCGTGGTCTGGTGGTCTTCGCTGGTCTTGACGATCAGAACCAGCTCCGGCGTGATCCGGTAGTAGGAGATCATCAGGTTGTCCTGTTGGAGTGCGACGTCGTTGGCCTTGCGGGTGGCCTTGTCGATCTCGCCCCAGTCACCGCGCACATGGCGCTGGACATAGGTCAAGGGGTCGATCAGGCCTTTGCGGGCCAACCAATGCACCTTCTCGCTCAACTTCAGCGAGCCCGGTGCGAACAACGGTTGCTTCTGCGGCGCGGGCCGCTTGAACAGATTTGGGAACATGGTGTTTCTCCTTCGATGTGGTACAGCAGGACAGCAGCGCGTCCGGTGGATTAACGAATGGTCAAGACGTCGCCCCGTGTCGGGGAGCCAGGCGTCATGTCCCACGCGCGGATGACAGGTACGAACTTGTCGGTGAGGATGCGGGTCTCGGCGATGGAGCCGTCTTCGCGTTCGGTGAATTCCCGCTGGAGCGTCTTGTCCTTGTGGGTGTCACCTTTGACGACGAGCACGCGCCCCGTCTTGGAGCGCACAACCCCCGAGATCGCGCCTGCGGCCAGAGCCAGGGCGAGATGCCAGTGGGACAAGGCCCGCGCCGGTGGACGCAGCGACTGCTGCGCGGCCCCCAGGTGCGTGTCCTGCGACGGCCAGAGGCCTTGCAGCCTGCCAACCTCGTCGGCGAACTGCTCGGGCTCCATCGTCACGCGGAAGAAATGCTCCGGCTCGGCCGGACTGGCGGGGACGATGTACGGCAGGAACGGCCATTCGCTCGGCAGTTCGTCAGCTTCGATCTCGCCTTGCCCAACCTGCAGCAGCAGATTGCGCACGGCCTTGACGCCATCCGAGGCCTGCTCGCGCTGGCGCACCCGCCGGCCGAAGATCACAACTTGCTTGAACTGCGTCTCCACCGCTCGGTAGATGCGCAGGTCGGTGTAGTGGCGCGTCAGCCAGCCGACCAGCTCCGCGTCGAGCACGTAGCCGGGGACGATGAAGACCAGCACGCCGCCGTATTGCAGCAACGACAAACTGCGCTGGTAGAACAGTTTTTCGAGGCGGGCACGACCCTGGCCCTGATAGCCGATGTTGCCGTTGACGTCCTTGGACAGGTCGCCATACGGCGGGTTGAGCCAGAGCAGTCCGAACGACTGCTTGGAGACCATCGTGTCCATCAGGTCCGCGTGCAGGCAGTGATCGACCAGGCCGCGGGCATGGCGTGCCCGCTCCGCGTCGAACTCAACGGCGAACGCCTTGGCCTGCTCGCGCCCGAGGGCGTGGGCGGCTTCGGCGATCGCTACGCCTTCGCCGGCGCAGGGATCGAGGATGCACATCGGCCCGTCGCTGGGCATCAGTGCGTTGAGGGCTCTTTCGAGCGTGGGTTCATCAGTCGGGAAATACCCGTTCTTCACGAAATTGCGGGCAAGCCGCGGGAACATGAGGGCCATGGAAGTCTCCTGGTTGGCGGGGATGAAAGACGGAAGCACACCAAGGCGTGCCTCCGAGGGTGGGTCAGGCCGCTACCACTTCCGGCGTCCAGATCTTGGCCGGGTATGGATAGGCGGTGAGCACGTCACTGCGGATCAGGGAGCCCAGCGCCAGGGTCAGCGTCGGCACGTCGATGGCGAGCCGATGGCCTTCCAGCGGCCCGAGGGCGAACGGAAGGCGGCCCAGCATCTCGCGGCTTTGCAGCAGTTCCAGCACGGTCTCGCGCCAGTGGTCGAGCAGCGGCAACGGGCACGTGTCCCGCACCAGCGTCCACAGGCGGTCGAGCCGGTGGGCGCTGTCGCGTGGCAGCAATGCCAGCGCGCTGGCGTTGGCCTTGTCGGGCTTGACGCAGCGCCGGTCGAACAGCCACACGTTGGACAGCGAACCGAACAGCGTTCGCCGGTAGGCGCGCGTGATGCGCTTTTCCAGGCGATCGACGTTGCCGATGAACACCGGGACGCTGCCGCCTTGGTCGGTGATGACGTGAAACTGGTCCAGTCCCTGCTCGTCGCGCCCAAGGGTCAGGCGAGCGAGGAACTGCTGGACGGCGGTGTCCCGCGCCCAGATCGACAGGAAGATCAGGTTGCCCTGGTCGTCGCCGACGCAGGCGTCGGCCATCACATCCGGGCATTCGTCGATGCGGTACAGCGTGGTGGAAGAAGTGTGTGCGGGCATGGTGGTGTCCTCGGATGAACGGGAACAGCACCGCCCGCTGGGGCAAGTGCTGCCCCTGGGGGTGGAAGAAAACCGCTCAGTCCGGCTCGAACTGCCGGGTGTGCGGGTTGAAGTGAAGCACCTCGTCCACCGCGGTGATCGGCGTGAAGCCGTCCAGGTAGATGTTGTTGAGGTACTGGTCGCGGTAGGTCAGTGCCTGCCGCGCCTGTTTCTCGGTGAGGCCGTTGCTGATGAAGTACTCCAGCATCTCCTCGTCGGAGGACACTTCGTCGTTGGACAAACTCCCTTCAACGAGCGCCAGCAGCGAGGGGGAGAGCGCAGCGAGGATCAGGTCCATGTCGGTTCCTCCTGGCTCAGACCATCAGCGTTGCGGCGGGTGCCGTGACAGCCGTGGGTGTGCGTCGCCGAGCGTGGTAGGCGCGAACGCCTGCACGCCATTCGGCAGACTGCTCCGGTGCAAGGTCCAGATAGGACAGCGGGCACGAGTAGTAGTACGGGTGCATGGACTCGTCCAGCGGCTTGTAACCCCACTGGCCGCCGCTGCGTTCAAGCAGATCGCAGCGGATGTAGCGCAGGGATTGGCCCGGCGCGAGATCACGATGTACGCCTTCGACCTTGGCCGTCACTTCCGCGACAGACCAGAGGACGTTGCCGCGCAGCGCGTGGGCGATGACCTTGACGCTGGCGCGCTCGGTCTCTTGCGGTGCGATCAGTTCCGCGATCAGTTCAGACCGCGATTGGGGTGAGAAATACCAGCCCATGAGAGGCCTCCTGGAAAAGTAGAGCCGGAGGCCTCCCCACGGGGAGGGCCTCCCGGCGGGTGATGAAAAGCCGCAGGTGCGGCGAAGGAACCTATGCTTTGCCCTTAGTCCCAGTCGTCATCGTCGCGATCACAACCGGCCGGGCAGTAGCCGAACTCGATCCCATGCGAGCAATAGCCATGCTCCGCATTCCAGTCCTGGGCTTCCTGCCGCTCGGCGGGTGTTGCGTAGTCCCATTCGTGGGCTGCGATTTCCAGGGCCTGAGCTCGCTGGCTTTCCGGCAACCGACTAGCTTGCGCGTCGATCTCCGAACTGAAAAGCGTGACCCAATGATCCCAGGACAGGCCGCAACCACGCTGGGCGTGCTCGGCGGCTGTCTTGCAAACAGCTCGCCATGCGGATTCATCCAGCGCGGAACGGGGTACATCGAAAGCGATGGTGGACATGATGGAGACCTCCAGAAAATGGCCGAGGCCTCCCCCGCAGGGGGAAGGAACCCCGGCGGGTGGATGAAGAACACCGCGGATGCGGCGTCTGCGATCACGCAGGTTGCAGTTCGGCCTGACGGCTCCACTCCTGCGTCTTGAAGTCCAACGCAAAACCCAGTTCGCCCAGGCGGGCGATCTGCGCGCGCAGGGCGCGGCGGTCGATGGTCGAATCCAATTTCACGGACTCGCCCAGCGGCCACAGCAGACCGAACAGAGCGGCGTCGCCATCTTCGGTGCTGCCGGGGGCAGCCGCCGCAGCGGGCGTCGGCGCATCCACACCGAAGGGCGTGGTATCGACCAGAGGATCCGCCGACGCCTGCACGGGTGCGTGCTTGGCGGGCGTGGAGGCCTTGGCAGACTTGGCCGGCGTTGCTGCAGGCTGCGTCCCCAGCTCTTCATCGAGTGGATCGACGTCCTGGGTGGCGAAGCTTCGGGCTTCGTCGCGGCTCAGTTTGTCGATTCCGTTGAGCGTCATTCCGTCCAGGTTGGCGCGGATCTCGAACCGCATGCCGTCGCCGACCGGATAGGACTTCGGGAAGATGTAGCGGATGATGAATTCCCCGTCGTATTTTCCTTCGGGGTACTGCTCCAGCTCCGCATCCTTGACCGCGAACTTGCCGATGGGGGTGACAAGGCGGCCGACGGTGAACGGGCCGTTCTTGCCGCGTATGGTGCGCAGCGTGAGCTGGCCCGGAACAATGATGGGCGATACCGATTGCTCGGGCGCCGATGTGGTTGCCATGTTGGTTCTCCTGATGACGAATAGCGGGCCGCCGACGGCGCCCGGTGGATGAGAGGAAATGGACCTCACCCGAGCTGGGCGAGGTCCGCTTGGCATCACGCCTTGAGCTGGCGCATGCCTTCGGCCAGCAGCCACAACGCCCGGTTCAGGCGCAGGTTCTGGTCGATTCCTTGCACCGGACGGGTGCGTTGATTGCGGCCATTGGCCGAGCGTCCATTCAGTCCCCCTTTGACGAGGTTCTCCTGGACGCGGTTGAAGACGGCCCACAGGTCGTTCTTGCGGTCGTCCCAGCGCCTGGGCGCCAGAAGTTGGCTCTCCGTGACAGGGGTGGACTTGGCCGGGTCGTCGTACTTGAGTGCGAGCGCGGAATTCGCAAAGATTTCCGCTTCGCCCTCATCGAGGGTGATGGTGCGCATCGCATCGCGCGCGTCCTGCACGCGCTCGAAGCCTTCGAGAACCTCGTAGGCACCTTCGATCACCTGGCTTGCCACGTCGCCCTTGTGAGGAACGCGGATGTCGGCGGTGGTGTCACCGCAGACCAGGCCGTTGTGGCAGACGAACCGGAACATGCCGGCAAGCATCTGGTAGCTGCTCGTGCCGTCGTGGCTGTTGAGCAGGATGATCTCGTTCGCCTCGTCGCCGTTGATCTGGCTTGCATGGCGAAGTCGGATGAGATGCTTGGTGTACTCGCGCCGATCCTCGTTGCGCACGCGCGTCTGGCACACCATGAAGGGCTCGAAACCCTCCTGGCGCAACCTGGTCAGCACGACCGAGGTCGGTATGTAGGCATACCGATCGGACCGGCTCCCATGCGGAGCGTCGGCAAAGATCGAGGGAACAACGGCACGAATACGGTCGTCCGAGAGTGGGCGATCGGAGCGCAGGATCGGGGATTGCGGAGCAAAACGGGATGCCAGAGACATGGCTGATCTCCTTTGAGAAATGCGGTAACCGCGCGGTCGTGTGACCACGCGGGACTCGGGGGATGAAAAGACGCAAGCACCTTTGGCGTCTTGGGGACGCGGCGGATGCTAGGGAGGAGAAGCGACAAGGCCCCATGAGGGGCCATGCCGGATCAAAACGAAGCGACCAAGGCCGGCTCCTGCTCCTCGACTTCACCCTCGGGCTCGCGCTCGGCGGACTCGACGGGTAGGTCGGAAACGGCGTCGGCGGCAGTGTCGATGGCGTTGTCGGCTTCGGGCGCGGGTGCGTCCTCCACCGTTGGCGCCTCGGCTTGCGCCTGGCTCATCGGATAGACCTGGGTGCCATCGATCTTGATCAGACCGATGTGGATCAGCGTCGACTCCAGGCTTGCGGCCGGTGCCCCAGCGTGCTCGCCCTTGGTACGGATGTACGGATCGATCTTCATGTCGTTGAGACGGAAGGCGATCAGCACCTTGCGATCCCCTTCGATGGCCTGCACGCATCGGCGAACCAGATGCTCGGCCCCGAGGGTGGCGACGATCGTGTCGAAGTACCGATATTCCGGTTCATCGACAGGTCCGGCCAATGCGGCGATGGAGCATGACAGGAACGGATCGCCATCCTTGGGGGTGACGTCCTTCGGACGGTTGAGGTAGCCGATGCCACGGGTAATCAGCTCGTGCTGCTCGATTGAAGCCAGTTCGGCCCGCTCGATCGGCTCGGCCTTGAGCAGTCGCGCCTTGAGGGACGCGGCGGCCTTGCCCTGGTTTTCGCCCTTGTCGCGGATGTACGCATCGCCCCAAAGGTCGCCGAGGCGGAAGCGCACCAGCGGGCGCTGCTTGGAATCGTCAACGCCGATGTAGCGCTGAACGAGCTTCTTGGCCTCGGCACCCGAGACCTTGACATCGAAGTAGCGGTAGCTGGGGTCCCTGGCGGGGCCGACCAATGCGGCGATGGTGCATGCCAGGAAGGGCTGCGCACGGCGGCCGCCCCTGACGGGCACTTCACGGACACGCTGGATGTAGCCGATGCCCGATGTGTGGAGGTCGAAATACGATTTCTCGTTGGACGTGGTGTTCATGGTGAATCTCCATTGGGAAAAGCGGAGACACACCGAGCCCACGCATGCGGGGAAAGGTGCGTAACCCCGCGGTGGGTTGATAAGGCGAAAGCATCCACCACCAGAGACTGGTGGCCGCTCGCGTATGGATGCGGTGCGAGCTGGCTCGGTCACGCAGTGGAAACTGCGCCGCAACCTCGAAGACCGATGATTGCCTGGCATGTCGCTGACAACGTCAGCAGGCATGGGGTCAGCATGGGCGGCCCTTGCGCGCGCGGCAGCAATCAATTGGCATCCGGGTGTTTCCCTTTGTCCACGCAGCCCGGTTCAGCGCAAGAAAAAGCCCCTCGAAAGGGGCTGGAGATGTCAGGCTTCGTACACGAAATAGTGTTCGCGCTGACGTGGGAAGAACACGTGTTTCCACGTGTCGCCGGTTGTATTGCCACCGTCAAACACGACCATTTCGTAGTCGTCAATGTCGGTGTCCATCAGATCGGCGCTGTCGATATGGCGCATGTGCAGCGTGCCGCTCATGCGCTCGAACACCAGAATCTGGCCGATGGCGTCGTTCTGGCTCATGGCGTTAACGCAGGCTCCAAGCTGATTCTCGAAGTCAGGCGTAGGCGAGATGAGATCGGGGAACATGAGATTGCTCCTATGGAATTGAACCGGCCCAGCTCCTGGTGGGAGGCGGGCTGGCATGTGGGGGATAAAGGGGAAGGCTTGCGCGTCGCGCGTCTGCTAGATCTCGGCCAGTGGCAGGCCCAGTAGCGCGGGTGCGTCAGCGTCTAGGATGAGGATGCGCACATCGGCCTGGCCGGCCAATTCAAGAATGTTCGCCAGGTCGTCAGGCATGCCCTTGTCCCGGTGTTCCTGCCGAAGCTGCTCCGCACTGATGCCCTCGGCATACTCCAGGTTCTTGTCTGTCCAGGGCGTGGAAATCAGCTTGACGCCGATCGCTGGGCTGTATGGAACCCGGAAGGCGATGAACAGAAAGGCCTCCGGTGTCGCAAGGTCCGCTAGGCTGGCCAGGTACTGGCCGGTTTCCTGGCTGATGTGCGCGCTGCTGATTTCCCAGCATCGGCTGTAATAGCCGGTCTCGAAACCCAACCGCTGCACCACGTCTCGCGCGGCCTCGGCCGAATAGGTATCACCGACGTGGACCGGGCGACCGTCCAGGTCGTCGCCATGGATGGCATAAACCACCGCACCCACCACGCCTTCGCCGCTGACGCCTTCAATGGCATCGCATTCGGCCATCAGTTCGGCACTGACAGGCACAGTGCCATTCCTGACCACCGCGAAGTCGCTGGTGACGATGCAGGGGGAAGAAACCAGCTCCTCGTCGGAGAGGTGCTGTTGGCTCGCGTGGATGTTTCGCCACACATGCGGGCTTCCGTCTTCGTAGCTGATGCACAGCGTTCGGACGATTTTCAGATTCCAGTAGCCGCGTACAAAGGGGTTGGGATTCTGGGTCATAGGATTTCTCCAGATTGAATAATGGAGCCAATCCCCGCCACCGGGAACTGGACCCCGGTGGGTTGAAAGTCGAAAAAGCGTCAGGCGGCACTGATCGATGGCTTTGGGCCAATCCGCGCTGGCTGACGGAGGGAAAATTGAGGGACATGGCCTGGTGGGCGCATGTCCCTCATGGGGTGGCGAACGACAAGGTGGTGATATTCCGGAAGCCGGCTCACCAACCGCTGTAGTTCACCAGCAGGTCGGCGATGACCTTGCGGCGTTGCAGATCGAGACCGTCGAAGTCCGACAGTCCTTGGAAGTGGCAGCGTTTGAGCATGGCACCGCCCTCGCGCGCGTTGTAGAAGCTGAACATGGCGGACAGGAACATGCGTTCTCCGCTGCTCAGGACGCCGAGAGCGTCGTTGGCACGCAGCATGTCGGGACGCAGATCCCACTTGCTCTTGGCCTGGTTCAGGCCTTCGCGTGTGCCGTCGCCAAACCATTGCGGGCCAGCGATCTCGACACCGCGCTTCCAGGCCTCGAAGAAGGCTTGGGGCGCGGCGGCGAAATGCTGCTCTTCCCGCATGATCTGATCGACGACTTCCTGTGGCAAAAGCTGGTTCATGACGTGATTCCTCCAGTTGGATCAGGGCGTGGCGAGCTGGGACCAGCCGCCTCTTTCTAGGGCACGTTGAGCCGCGACATAGCTGCGGAAGTACTCGCTGGATTCCCGCGAAACGGGACCTTCGGTATCGCGCGTGCCGATGTAGTGGCCGGCGGCGCTATGCAGGACTTCGAGCGGCAGGAACTTGCCGCAATGGATCAAGGCCAACTGGCCGAAAGAGGCTTGCTGGGACATGGATGGGCTCCTTGGAGAAGCGAGGGCCTTGTCCCTCACGGGATGGCAGCTCCCGCATGCGGTTGAGAAAAAGCATCGGCGTCACGAGGACGCGCGTCCGCAGACTCGATGCGATGGCGGACTGGCGGGTGGCGCGGAGAGAATCCGCGGCAGCCTGGAAACCCTGGCTGCTGGCATGGTGCTGACGGATCAGCGACACATGCAGGCAGCTTCGTGCGCGAGTCGAGCCACGTCAGCCGGAAATCGGCACCTGCTACAGCCCCGATTGGCGAACGTGGAAAAAGAAAGCCCCGCAGCAAGTGCGGGGCTGTCAGGACGGGTAGGAGAAGCTGGATCGATGCCGCTGCACACACTGCCGTACAGCAGTTGCGCGCAATATTGAGGGTGCATGTCATCTCTCCTGTTCGTGTGGCCCAGGCCAATGGCCGGACCGGGACGTTGATGGGCAGGAAAAAGGCGCCGAAGGCCCTGCGGCCTTCGGCTCGGGAGGAAAGAGGAGCCACCCGTGGGCTGATTGGCAGGCCCGGTCGTCGCTAGAACCGTCTGCTCTCAGCAATCACACCCGGCCCATGTCGTGGCTGGGGCCGGCATCGTCTGGCGCACATCCGCGCACAAAGGGAGCCCGTTTTTGCACCGGCGGGCACCGGCACCGATTACCGCTGACCACGAAGGGTCTCCCGGTGGCTCGTGCACGCTGGCAAGCCACCGGGAGACCCTTCGCAGAGGGCGGAAGAAACGCAGATCAACAGAACGCGCGTGGTGCGGCTCGCAGAGAAGCTACCTTCAGGTCCCGCGGCCGGGGACGGCTGGGCGGGACGCGCACACAAATCAAGAAGGCGTTGCGCGCTGGGCGTCCCGCAGGGCATGCGGGACACGGGCCACGCCGCCGAAGGCGGGCACGGCTCACGGGGAACGGGATCGGTCAGGAGCCTTTGCGGCCGCTACGGCGCGGGCGCGAGGCGGCGCGCTTGGAGCTGCCGGATTCGACCGGCAGCGTGCCTTTGCAGTCCGGGTAGCGACTGCACGACCAAAACGGGCCGCTCTTGCTGCTGCGCTGGCGCGTGGGTGCGCCGCACTGCGGGCATGTCGGCCCTTGGGGAGCCTTGATAGACAGGGACGCGTTGCCGTACTGCGCGATCAACTGCGAAATCCATGCGGCCTGCTTGCCGATGAACACATCCAGCGTGAGCTGGCCGGCTTCGATCATGTCGAGCGCTTGTTCCCAGACGGCGGTGGTGCCGGGGTCGGCAATCGCCGCAGGCACGGCATCGATCAAGGTGAAAGCCGCATCCGAGGCGCGGATGGCGCGCCCTTTCTTTACGAGGTAGCCGCGGGCGATCAGGCCGCCGATGATGTTGGCCCGGGTCGCTTCGGTGCCGATGCCGACCGTATCCTTGAGCTTCTGCTTCAGGCGGGGATCGGACACCAGCTTGGCGACGCCTTTCATAGACTTGACCAACTCGCCTTGCGTGTACGGTTTGGGCGGCAGCGTCTTGAGTGCCTTCAGATCGATATCGGCCACCTGACATGCCAGACCTTCGTGCAGCGCCGGTAGCACCTGGGCGCGGGCCGCGGTGTCGCCGTCGCCATCGCCGTCCTCGGACTGCGGCTCGGCCAGCACCTGGCGCCAGCCCGGCGTGACAACCTGCTTGCCCGTGGCCGCAAGGTTCTGCCCACCGCACGAAAGCTTGGCCACAGTATGGTCGAACTCGTGGTGAGGGAGGAACTGCGCTAGGTAATGCGCCCGGATGAGCCTGTACACGGCCAGTTCCTTCTCGCTCATGGCGGAGAGGTTCGCCGGTTCGAGCGTCGGGATGATGCCGTGGTGGGCCGTGACCTTGCCATCGTTCCAGGCGCGCGAGCGCTGCAAACGGTCGAGCTGGCCTATGATCGAGCGCAGCGAGGGATCGGTCTTAAGCAGGCTGTCGAGAACGGTGGTCACTTCGGCAAACATGCTCTCGGGCAGGTAGCCGGAATCCGAGCGGGGGTATGTCGTGGCCTTGTGCGTCTCGTACAGGGCCTGGGCGATCTCCAAGGTTTCCTGCACGTCCAGCCCGAGCTGCTTTGAACACACCTCCTGCAAGGTGCCCAGGTCGAACGGCAGCGGCGGGCCTTCGCGCACGCGCTCGGTCTCAACCGACACTACGTGGGCGCTGCCCGCAGCGCGGATCTGCTGCATGGCCTGCTGTGCGACCGGCTGCTGCAGGCAGCGGCCTGCGTCGTCGGTGCAGGCATTGGGTGGAACCCAGTGCGCGGTGAAAGCCTGGACACCTGCGGACAGGGACACGACGATGGCCCAGTACGGCACGGACACGAAGGCTGCGATCTCGCGGTCGCGGTCCACGACGAGCTTGAGCGTCGGGGTCTGGACGCGGCCGACCGACAGCACGCCGTCGTAGCCGGCCTGCCGCCCCAGCACCGTGAACAACCTACTGAGGTTCATGCCCACCAGCCAATCCGCACGGGATCGCGCCAGCGCCGAGTGGTACATCGGCAGCGTCTCGGCTGAGGGCCGTAGCTTGCCGAGGGCGGCGCGGATGGACGCATCGTTGAGTGCCGACAACCACAGCCGCTCGATGGGGCCGCGGTAGCCGCACAGTTCGATGATCTCGCGGGCGATCAACTCGCCTTCGCGGTCGGCATCGGTGGCGATGACAAGCTGGGTCGCCTTCGCCAGAAGCGCCTTGACGACCTTGAATTGCGTGGCGGTCTTCGGTTTGACCTCGACCCGCCAATGCTGGGGAATGATGGGCAACTGCTCGATGGACCAGCGCTTCAACTGCTCGTCGTAGGCTTCGGGCGTAGCGGCTTCTACGAGATGGCCGATGCACCAGGTGACGGTGACGCCGGAACCGTTGAGACAGCCTTCACCGCGCTGTGTGGCGCCGAGAATCCGGCCAATGTCTTTGCCCTGGGAGGGCTTCTCGCACAAGAACAGCCGCATATCCGTTCATCCGATTCCCATGGTTCATGGAGTTGCTGGGATCGAGGATGCCGAGCACCACCGGGGGCAGCAGCAAACAAGCGGCACGCGGCGGCGACCGCTTTCACGGGATGGAAGGGCTTGTGCGGTAATGGCGAGTGGCCGGAGGTATGCGGTTCGGGAGCGGCGATTCGCGGGAACGCGTGGAAGTCGGTGGACGTTGATGGAGCTATCCCCTGGGGATAGCTCGCGGCGCATGGAGGGCGGCGAAGCGCTGCGGCAGCCGCCCTCCATGCCGGGTCACTTCCGGCGCTTCGTCTCTTTCGGCGCGGTCGATTCCTGGTCGGCCTGCGGCTTCGGTTCTGCCTCCTGTGGCTTCGGGCTGAGGACCACAGACTCGATGCGGTACGGCAAGATGCCTACGCTGCGCGCATTGACTTGCCAGGTCTCGCGTGGCTGATCTTCGTTGTCCGTCCAGGGCTCGCGCTCCATGCGGCCGATGACCAGCACCCGCATACCCTTCTGGTAGAGGCGCTGCCAGTGCTCGGCGTCGCGGTGCCAGATTTCCACCGGCGCCCAGAAGCCGCCACGGTCCTCAAAGGTGCCATCCTTCTTGGGAACGGGGTTGTCGAAATAGACGTTCAGGCGCAGCAGGCGGTTGGGCTCGTCGTTGCCATTGGGGAATTCGCGGTACTCCGGTGGCGAGCCGATATTGCCTTCGCCAGAAAAATGCGTGCTCATGATGTGATCTCCGTGGTGGTTGAAATACCCGTGCCTCATCGGCGCCGGGTGCGTGCTGGGATGTCTGGCGCAATCACCGATCGCGCATTGCGGTTGGGGTGGACTTGAGCCGGCGCAGGTATGCGTTGTCCGCTTCGGCCGCTTTGCTGGCGCATTCCTGCGCCTGCCTGCCCAAGGTGTGCAGCAGGCTGATCTGCATGTTCAACGTGATGCGCTGTAACTCGATCGCGTGCAGGTCGGCCAGCAGGTTGACCGGCGTGCTGGTGCTCGCCACCAGTTCCTGCCACAGCGCCACGCCCATGGCCGAGCGGTCGTGCTTGCGCCAGCGAAGGAACGTCGTTCCCGCGCCAGTTATCTGCTGGGCCAGCTCGACGGGAAGCAGGTGGAAGGGATGCCCGCACGCCTGTGGCAGCACCTGTCGCTGCGCCAGGGCAATCAACTCGTCGCGCATGGCGAAGCACTGGCTGGCCCAGGCCTCGAAGTCCCCTTTACCTTTAAAAGGCTTTAAAAGGCCTTTTAGAGAGGCCGCGTGTTCCAGCCGCATGAAGGCTGGCTGTTCCAGACCACGGAAGTAGCGAGGTTCGCGGTTCGGGTCGCTCATGCCTGTTCGTCCTCGCCGGTGCTGGCCTCGGCCGGATCGGCGGCAGTGCCTTCGTCGCTGGGAGGTGCGGCTGCGGCAGCGCTATCACTGCGCTGTTGCAGGCCGCGGCGCACGACGGGCGGCGCAAACTTCGAGCGGCGAGCGCCTTCGAGCACGTCCTGCGGCAAGTCGCCGAACTTCTCCAGCGCCGCCCGCGCTGCGGCGTTCTTGGCCGCGAAGTCGTCGCGGGTGCATCCCGAGTAGCGGTACTGCTGGGCCAGGCTGAACAGGCTGCGCAGCGTGTGAGCGCCTTCGTTGAGCCACCGCTCCAATGTCGAGCGATCGATCAGCGCGGTGTGATGGGCGAGGATCAGCTTGCGGGCGATGTCGTCATAGTCGGCCAGGAGATAGACCGCGGCAAAGCCGAGCTGCGCGTTCACGAACAAGGGGAGCTTCACCGGTTGCACGTTGAGGTTCTCGCCCAGGCTCAACGCCGCTGGCACGCCGGCCAATGCCTGGTCCACCTGCTCGCGCAGCGATTGCAACGTGGTCTTGGCCTGGTCGAGCTTTTCCTCGATGCGCAACATCCACCAGTCGCTGTACGGGTCATCCTGTTCCGAGCCGCGCTTCATCTTGTTCATCACGGCGATGTAGCCGTTCAGGCCGACGATGCCGGGTCGCCCCTCGGCGGCGGCGCGGCCATGCCAGATGCGCGATGCGTGGTGGGTGTGAAGCGTCAGCGACATCGCGCTGCGCAAAGAGCCGAGATTGAGTTGCAGAGGTTCGTTGGTTGCCATGGTGTCCGCTCGCTTGGGAAAAGGAGCGGTCAGGATCGGCATGCAGCGGAAGGCAGTCAGTCAACAAACCGAAATGAACTGGTCCCCGGTTGTCGTGGTGGTGGCGGCCCGCAATGCGAGCTATCCCCAGGGGATAGCTCCATCAAACGCCACAGAGCGCTGCTCGCGCAGATGGTGGGTGCGCTCAGGAACCGGACGCCACTGCAGCACCGTGGACAGAAGCACCCAGCCTGTGTCTTTCGGTGTTACGCCTTGCATCACATCTATCCCCAGGGGATAGCTCTACTGACGGCCACGGGCGTCTGCTTCACGCCCTTGTCGCTCGTCGCGCTCAGCTACTGCGCAGAAGGTCGCGCAGCCGGTCGATGTGCTGCCGGGCTACCTCGGGCGGAACTACATTGCGCGGTGGCTCAGGCGGTGCATCTCGTGCAGGGGCAGGTGGCGGTGCTGACCCAGCTTGCCTGGCCCATGCGTTGAACTCGCCACGGATGGCACGTTGGATGATGCCGAACAGGTAGCCTGCCGGGTTGCGGATGGTGCTGCCACGACAGCGATCCGCCCATTCGTCCAGCACGGCCTGGCGTAGCGGGGCATCGACCTGCTGCAATGCCACCATGGCGCCGGCCTGCTGTTCATCTTTCAAGCCGAGAAAGCGATCAGGCAGACGAACTCCCGGCATCGCGCGCGCCTGCCCACGCTCACGCGCGGTAGTACGTACTTCATTAATACGACTACTACGTACAGTACGGTCCTGTTTCGGATTCCGAAGAGCGCCGTCTGCTGCGTGTTTTGGCCCTGCTTCGGAATCCGAAGAGGGCCGATCAGAATTCCGAAGAAGGCTCGGCGCCCCTTCTTCGGAATCGTGAACCGTGTCCTCCTGTGGATAACTCTCCTGCGACCCAATGCCTTGGCTTGCGAGGCGTTCGGCAAGGACCTGCAGCCGCGAGGGCAGCATGCGGCCAGACAGCAGCGGGTCTTCGGCGATCTCATTGAGCGTGTGCAAGCCCACGACCTGAACGGCCCTGGCCGAATGGCCCAGGGCTTGGCTGACGAGCTGCAGGTAGTCCGGGTCGAGCTGCATCGCCTCGAACGGGGTCAGGGGCTCATCGTGCAGGACGTAGAGGTTGCCGAGGATGCGCCCGGTCTTGGGGTCGCGCCTGCGGCGCACGAGACTCAACCAGCGCGTCAGGCGCAACAGCGTCAGCGCCCGTGCCACGGTCTCGTGGGAGGCCTGTCCGGCGCAGGGCATTGACGCGAGCCACGGGCGAAGTTGCTCATACGTCGGAAACGCCGTGACGCCATCCTCGTTGAGCATCATCCGGAAGACTTGCCAGGCATTGCGTTCCAGCGGCGTCAGGCGTCGGTCGAGGAACAGCCGTCGCGGCACGCTCTCGTGCCGATTTCCACTGAACAGGAAACCGTCGCCGGTTGCAGACACAGGAGACGTCGCGGATGCGAAGGCGGGAGCCGGTGCTAGTGGGCGAGGTTTCGGTGCAAGGTCTTTCAGCGCGCTGTCGAACAGATCAGCGAGGGCGACCGGACCTTGGCGTGGTGCTCGTGGTGCAGCGTCGTCCACGGCCATGATTCAACCCAGTCCCTGATCGATCCAGTTCTTGATCGCAGCCCAGACCACCGACAGCGGCAGCTCCATGCCTTCGGCGAGGTCCATTGCCGCATCAAGAACCGAGGTCTCATCCTCCAGCTCGACGTTCCTGCTGCTGGTCACGACCTTCCAGCGCCGCCACAGCTCGGTGTCCTGCTCCTCGTCCAGAACCGGATGGCGCCCCTTGCGTTTGGGCAGGCCGAGAACTTCGCGCCGAAGTGCGACTTCCTGATGTGTCAGCCCGTAGAAGCGGCTCACCATTTCGGTACTGGCACCCAGGCGCAGCATGCGATCGACGGTGGCGATCTCCTTCTCCACGTCCTGCGCCTGTTTGAGCAATCGCCGGAGCACTTCCCGGTTCACCGAGACAGAGCACCAGGAGACGTTGGCATTGGCCAGCACGCTGATCAGCGCCGGATGCTTGAGCGCATCCAGCTCTTCCTCGCCGAACCCCATCGCCTTGCAGCGACGCAGTTGCCCGTTGCGTAGGTCGTAGAGTGCCTGCGCGATGACGGCCTGGTTGAGTGGGTTCGGTGCGGACATGCAGGCCTCCCTCGCTCAGATCCCAGAACCGACAGCGCCGGCTTCCAGATCCAGCAGGCGCCGGGCCAGCCGCAGCAGACGAAACAGCTTGACCAGCGCGGTGTCGCTCAATCGCCGGGCCCCGCCGTCACGACGTTGACCCTGGCCGTGCAACAGCGCTGGCAGGTCTGTGATGAGTTGCCCGCTGTCCAAGCCGACGCCGGCTGGCTGCTGACCGGCCAGGGAAACCAGTAGTGCGAGCACGGCGCGTGCGAGCGGCGACGAAGCCTGGGCTGGGGCACGACACGTGAACCCGATGCCATCAGAACGATCCTCGACACACGCGTCCAGGTCGGCCTCGCCCGCGATCTCGCGCGCGAACTGCGCGATGTGGATGCGCAGGCGGTCGGGTGTGTCGAGGCCAGGGTCGATATACCAGATGTCCGAGATGGGATAGAGGCCACCGGCCTGCACGGGAATCGACTGCAAGACGTTGGCCGAGAAGTCGGGCGGCAGCGCATCGCCCAACTGGTCGGCGACCATGCGCTGGATGGACTGGAGCCGCTCCGTCGTGGGTGCCGGAGAGATGATGTGCTCGTCAAGCAGACCGCCATTCGCTGCCGCAGGGCTGGCTGCGGATGCCTCGCTCGGGGCCCCATCGTCCCGGGGCCTTGTCGGCGCGTCGGCAGAGTGGCCCGCAGAAGGTGCAGTTGTAGTGGGGGGCGGTGCCGGTTCGATCGGCGGCCGTGCGATGGCCCCAGGCTCGGGCAATGCCGGCGGCGCCGATGGCGGGGTTGGGTCGCTGACCAGGGCGCGGTGGCGGCTCTCGGATTCGGTCAGGTCCAAGGCGAGCACGTCGTAGTCGATGCCCAGCAGCTCGGACATCTGACCGATCAACTCGTCCTGCACACGCGGCGGCGAGAACTCGTCGGGCTGGACATCAAATTGCGACAGCGCCTCCAGAAAGAAGCTGTCGAAGTCCAGCGGCAGGGAGCGGCCTTTGGCATAGTGCTCCCACGTGCGTTCGCTGGCTTTGCGCATGACCGACAGCCGCTCGACCTGGTGGCGGCCGAGGCCCCCGTATAGGACGGTCGGGATCGCGGGCAGCAGGTAGCGCACCGCGTCAGCCATGCGGCTGATGTGCGACTGCTGGACTGGGAAGCCGTCGGCGGCCAGGCGGCGGGCCAGCTCGGACTGGCTCAGGGTGGTGCCGCTTTCAGCCTCATAGAACTCGCGGGCTTTCTCGACGCCCAGGGCGCGCTCGATGAACGTGAGGCCGCCGCGTAGTTCGTTCTCGGCGAGGTGCCCGGTCAGGGCGACGATCTCTCCGCGCGCAGGCCACGGCCGGAACAGGCACGATATGCGGAAGAAGCGTTCGTCCTTGGTCTCCGCCCAGAGTTCACGCAGGATCGCCAGCCTGGTGTTGCCGCCGTTGCGGATGATGTAGTGCGCCTCGCCAGGACGGCGTGTGATCGCTGGCGCCGCGTCCAGGCCGCGCTCTCGGATGGAGGCCTTGATTTCATCGTAGGCCGAGTTGCGCTTTTTGCGGGGGTCGTGGTCGTAGGGCCGCAACTGGTCCAGCGTCACGACCATCGGCGTGTCGGCGATCGGGTCGCTCAAGGCCGTGGCCGATGGCCCACTGCGCTCGAACCCGGCGGCAAGCAGCTTGCCGGCCATGTCCTGGGAGGTCATCTCAGCCATGACCACATCCCTCGGCGTTGACGGCCCGGGCCATGCGGGCCTCGCGCTCGGCGCGGCGGATCTGTGCACGGGCGTTGAGATCCGCCCGGTAGTCGCTCGCTGTTGAGCTGGTGTAGATGGCGGCGCAGCCGGCCTTGGTGAACTTGAGGTGTCCGCCCCGTGTGCGCTTGACGTGCCAGCCTTCGCTCACCGCAAACTCAATCAGGGCGCGCAGCCGTTTGTGGCCGCGGGCCAGTTCATGTGCGTTCGCCATGTGACCTCCCGGTTTCAATGGAACGAGGAGGACGGCCGGACACGAGGGCAAATCTGTCTTGCCACTGTGGGAACAGTTCGCCGGCGAGCGCGCGCATGGTGTCGAGCGCGGCGGGCGCAACTCTGCCCGGCGGCTGGCGATGCTCGACGCGATGCACCGGCAGGCCGCGGGTTGCGGCGCGCGGATAGGCCTCGATGGCCGGCACGTCGGTGCCCAGCACGCATATGCCGGCATGGTCCTGGAACAGGTCGCGCAGCGCCTGCTGGATCATCCGTGCATTCGCGGACACGGGGTGGACGCGATTGATGAGCAGGTGCAGGGATGGCGGTTCGATGCCGAGGTGCCGGTATGGCGCGATGTCCTCCAGCAACTGCATGGTGCCGCGTCGCAGTTCGCGGGCAGCGAGAATTTCCGGGGTCACGGGCGACAGCGCCAGGTCAGAGGCGAGCACCGCCATCTCCAACAGCACCGAGCGTGCACCCTGGGTGTCGATCAGCACCAGGTCATAAAGCGGCGCCAGCGCCGGCAGCAGGTGCCGCAGTCTCAGGCGTCCGTCTGGCGCGTGCAGTAGCAACGTGTTCAGTTCACCCCGGTGATCGTTCGAGAGCACCAGGTCCAGGCCCGCGATGATGGTGCGGGACACCAACTGATCGAGGGCGCGTTCGTTGAACGCCAGCAACTCATAGATACCGCCGGCAGCGCGGTGTGCCAGCTCGTAATAGGACGACAAGGTCGGCTGCACGTCGAGATCGAGCAGCAGCACACGCAGCCCCGCGTCCGCGGCGAGGCCGCCGAGGTTGGCGGCCGTAGTCGTCTTGCCTACGCCGCCTTTCGTTGAAATTATGGATACGACCTGCATGGCGCTCTCCGTTTGGCGATGGGAAAATCGAGGGGGAGCGGGTCAGGTCCGGTTGTTGAGGCGTTCGGCGATCCACTGGTCGATCTCGACCGAATCCCAGCCCACGGCGCGCACGCCCAGGCGCAACGCCTGCGGAAACTGGCGCTTCTTCATCAGGTTGTAGATGTGGGCGCGTTTGAAGCCGGACTTCGCTTCAACTTCATCGAGCCGCAGGATGCGGCGCTCGTGCGGTGGCAGTACAGGTATTTGCGACATGGCGGTCACTCCTGAACGCTCAGTAGCGTTTGTTGGCGTGACCTCTATTCAATAGACATGGCTGCGGAAAAACATTGCAAATGCAATCTCCGCGACTGCACATACAAGATGGAAGAATTCACGCGGCTGCGCTACGGACATTCTTCCTGGCATTGGCGAACTTGCCGTTCAAGGTTCGCTCCGTGATGCCCATGGTGCCGCCATAGTGGGCGAGCAATGCGGTGACGATGGCCTCCTGCGTCTTGAAGCTGGAGTACGGCACGCCGGATGGGGATTGGCTCAGCATCAGCGTCAGCATGCCGCCGATGATGTTCAGGTATGTAGTTTCCGCCCGATCACTGATCACGCACTGCTTGGGAGCCAGCAGTACGGCGGACTGCTTTAGCAAGACTTCGTGTTGCTGTTGCAGTTCGCGCATCTCGCGTCGGCTATGGTCCAGCGCGGCCTGCAGAGCCAGCCGTTCCAGCAGGATTGCCTGTCCTGTCTCGATGGTGATGAAGGGATGCACCATGCGCTCGCCGCGACTGAACAGAAATCCCGGCCGATGCTCGGGATAGTGGGTGCGCATCCACCGCTTCAGATCGACATGGCGGACGGTCAGATCGAGTGAACTCACCAGATCTGGGTCATTAAGTGTGATCCCGTTCTTGCCGAAGGGTAGTTCGGCGTTGAGGATACCGTCGTAGATGCGTTCCGAGTACAGCCGACACTCGTTCCATCGCGGGCAGTCCAACATCTGCGGCAGACAACGCGGTGATGCGATCGATGCGACGATCACCGCTTCGTACCGCAACAACCCAGCCCACCGTATGGCAGCTTCGATGGGACGATAGAACACCTTTGATAGTGGTGGCTCCTTGTGCATGTTTTCGTCTCCTTTCGGAAGCGCTACATCACCGGCTCCTTCTTGCCCCACCAAGGGGCTGTTTTTTCGTTATGCCTGTGGCTGATGCCTGGGGCGATGCCCTGGAACATGGACGGAAGAGATCATGGCACCCGTCACAGGTGGTTCTCTCTTGCTCGATATGCAAGAATTGACCAGTTGCCGGTCCGTCGAGTAATAAGGAAGAAGCACGCTCGACAATTGCGCTCACGGTGCCAGCGTCATGGGGTGCGTCAAGCACATCAAGACCGATTCGATATGGTCTGATATCCCCACGGTTTCACAAGGCGCAGGGGATTGCATCCGCTGCTCCACGTCCAGAGGGACCTGGAGAAATCCGCGCATGTCATGCTTGTTTCGGCATCCTGATATATCGACATAGCATCTTGCGGCGAAGCATTTTGCTTGGTTCAATCCAACGCACTTTGCGTTCACGCGCCTGCGGTGTGGGCCAAACATGGTCACATCGCATCAGGATGCAGTGCAGTTCTATCGCCCGCTAGGCATCCTGCCTTCCCTTGAACTAGTCCGTGGTGCGAGAAGGCATCCGCCGCTCTTGATAGAAGCATCTTGCTGCCGCGATGACTTTGATGGGCGTGATGCGCGGAACATAGTCCAAGAACTCGACGGCGGTATGCCGCGAAGCCATGAATGACTTGCCCGCTGATTCTTATCCATTAATTCAATAATTGTTGTACTATCGAATCATGAACGAAGATCAAGCCGTTTCCGCCCTGAGCGCCTTGGCGCACACCCAGCGCCTGCGTGTGTTCCGCGCCCTGCTCGTCGCCGGCCCGGAAGGACTCACGCCCAGCGTGCTGGCCGACCAGCTCGACGTGGCCCGCAACACCTTGTCCTTCCATCTGAAGGAACTGGCCCACGCCGGCCTCGTCAGCATCGAGCAGCAAGGCCGCAACCTGATCTATCGCGCCGAATACGACCACATGAACGGCCTGATCGGCTACCTGACCGAGCATTGCTGCCAAGGCGGAGTGTGCGAGGTTTCCGAATCCACCCGCTGCGACTGCTGACGCCATGACCGACACGATCTACAACGCATTGTTCATTTGCACGGGTAATTCCGCCCGCTCCATCCTTGCCGAAGGCATGCTCAACGAGCTGGGCAAGGGCCGCTTCCACGCTTATTCGGCGGGCAGTCACCCCAAGGGCGAGGTTCATCCGCTGGCACTTGCCACGCTGGAGCGGCTGCACCTGCCGACGACCGGCTACCGCAGCAAGAGCTGGGACGAGTTCGTGGCACCGGGTGCGCCGGTGTTCGACTTCATCTTTACAGTTTGCGACAACGCTGCTGGGGAGGCTTGCCCGCTGTGGCCGGGCAAGCCGGTGTCGGCGCATTGGGGCGTCCCTGATCCGGCAGCCGTCGAGGGCACTGAGGAGCAACAGCGCAAAGCGTTCCTCGACGCCGCGATCACGCTGCGCCGACGCATTGAACTGTTCCTGTCGCTGCCGCTCCAGCGCCTGGACGCCATGTCGTTGCAGCGCGAGCTGCGCGACATCGGCCGCCAGTAAGGGCGGCGCGATGACTACAGAAACCGAAGCGGCCGGTCACGCGCCGGCCGCATCTGCCATGAGCAGCTTCGAGCGCTATCTGACCCTGTGGGTGCTGCTGTGCATCGTTGCCGGCATCGCGCTGGGCCAGTTCGCGCCGGGCGCGTTCCAGGCCATTGGCCAGCTGGAAGTCGCCCAGGTCAACCTGCCGGTGGGCTTGCTGATCTGGGTGATGATCGTGCCGATGCTGCTGAAGGTGGACTTCGGCGCACTCGGCCAGGTCAGGCGACACTGGCGCGGCATCGGCGTCACGCTGTTTGTGAACTGGGCGGTCAAGCCGTTTTCGATGGCGCTGCTGGCGTGGATCTTCATCCGCCATGTCTTCGCACAGTGGCTGCCGGCCGGGCAGCTGGACAGCTACATCGCCGGGCTGATCCTGCTGGCCGCCGCGCCCTGCACGGCGATGGTGTTCGTGTGGAGCCGGCTGACCGGCGGCGATCCGGTGTTCACGCTGTCGCAGGTGGCGCTGAACGACACCATCATGGTGTTCGCCTTCGCGCCCGTCGTCGGCCTCCTGCTGGGCCTGTCGTCGATCATCGTGCCATGGGCCACGCTACTGGTGTCGGTCGCGCTCTACATCGTCATTCCTGTCATCCTCGCGCAGCTCTGGCGCCGGGCGCTGCTGCGCCGGGGTCAGGTTGCGTTCGACCGGGCGCTGGAACGTATTGGCCCGCTGTCGATCGCCGCGCTGCTACTGACGCTGGTGCTACTGTTCGCCTTTCAGGGAGAGGCCATTATCCGGCAACCGCTGGTGATCGCCATGCTGGCGGTGCCGATCCTGATCCAGGTGTTCTTCAATTCCGGGCTGGCGTACTGGCTCAACCGCAAGGTAGGCGAGAAGCACAGCATCGCCGGCCCCTCGGCACTGATCGGCGCGAGCAACTTCTTCGAGCTGGCCGTGGCCGCCGCCATCAGTCTGTTCGGCTTCCACTCGGGCGCGGCGCTGGCCACCGTGGTTGGCGTGCTGATCGAGGTGCCGGTGATGCTGCTGGTGGTGCGCGTGGTCAACCGCTCGCGCGGCTGGTACGAGCGCCAAGCGTAATCATGGACAACACCATCCCGCGCTCTCGCGGCTGGCTGATTCCCTCGCTCGGACTGACGCAGATCGTCGCGTGGGGGTCGATGTTCTACGCCTACGGCGTCCTGATGCAGCCCATGCAGGACGAACTCGGCCTGTCCAAGCCCGCCATCGTCGGGGCTTATTCGGTGGCCTTGCTGATCTCGGGACTGCTTTCGACCGCGGCCGGCAGCATCATCGACCGCATCGGTGGACGTCTGCTGATGGGAAGCGGCGCCTTGCTGGCCGCCGTCATGCTCGCGTGCCTCTCGCGGGTACACAACGCGACGGAGCTTTACCTCGTGTGGGCCGGTATCGGCGTGGCCATGAGCGCGACCTTGTACCAGCCGGCCTTCGCGGTCATCACGCAGGTCCATGGCAGCAACTATCGCCGGGCGATCACGCACCTGACGTTGTTCGGCGGTTTCGCCAGCACGGTATTCTGGCCGCTGACGCAAACGCTGTTGCAACACGTCGGCTGGCGCGAGGTCTGGTTGATCTATGCGGCCGCGAACCTGCTGATCTGCCTGCCCATCCATGCCAGCCTGCCAAAGGGACGCGGCCCGGCACACGGCACACCCCCAGCGCGGACGGAAACCCGATCCCGCAATCTCACCGCGGTCATGCGCGAACCGGTGTTCTATCTCGTCACGGCGGCTGTGACGCTGAATGCACTGGTGTTCGCGGCGATGTCGCTGCACATGATCCCAGTCTTGCAGGCACATGGCATCTCTGCCGCAAATGCGGCCTGGGTCGGTGCGCTGATCGGGCCAATGCAGGTACTCGGCCGTGTGGTGCAAGCCACGGTCGGCAAGCGGGCCAGCACGCGCCAGGTCGGCATGGCGGCCATCAGTCTGCTGCCGCTGTCATTGCTCCTGCTCTTTGCTTCCGAGCAGTGGCTGCCGGTGTATGTCGTGTTTGCCGCGCTCTACGGCATCGGCAATGGCGTCATGACGATCGTACGAGGCGCCTTGCCCGCCGAGCTGTACGGTCGGGCCGCTTATGGCGCCATCAGCGGCGCGATGGCGACACCCGTGCAGATCGCAGTGGCCGCCGGCCCCTTCGTGGCCTCGCTGCTGTATTCCGCCGGCAACGGCTATCCCGGCACGCTGCTGGCCCTGACCGGCATCAGCGCGGCGGGCGCGATCCTGTTCGGCTATGTGATCAGGCATCTGCGCCAGCAATCCATGCTTCTCTCGAACGAAGGCACCTCGACATGAGCCACATCACGATCTACCACAATCCCGATTGCGGCACGTCACGCAACGTCCTCAGCCTGATTCGCAACAGCGGCGAGGAACCGGCTGTCATCGAATATCTGAAGACACCGCCCGACCGCGACATGCTGAAGGCGCTGATCGCCGCGATGGGCATCCCGGTACGCGCGGTGCTGCGCGAGAAAGGCACGCCGTATGCGGAACTCGGCCTGGGAGATCAGAAGTGGAGCGACGAGCAATTGATCGACTTCATGCTCCAACATCCGATCCTCATCAACCGACCTATCGTGGTCACGCCGCTGGGCACGCGCCTGTGCCGCCCGTCGGAAACAGTGCTCGACATCCTGCCGCAACCGCAGCGCGGCGCGTTCAACAAGGAAGACGGCGAGCCGGTAGTGGATGTGGAGGGCCGTCGTGTCTGAATCCCGTCTCGACCTGCCGAACATCGACGCCGCATTGCTCCAGCCGCCGGACATGGAACGGCTACTGGCACCCGAACGTTCCACCCATGCGCCACGCTTCCTGCTGCTCTACGGCTCGCTGCGCGAACGCTCGTTTAGCCGACTGGCCGCCGAAGAGGCAGCCCGCGTGCTGCGGGCGTTGGGCGGCGAGACGCGGCTGTTCAACCCGTCGGGCCTGCCGCTGGTGGATGACGCGACCGAGGATCATCCCAAGGTCAGGGAACTGCGCGAACTCGCGCAGTGGGCCGAGGGTATGGTGTGGAGTTCGCCGGAGCGCCATGGCGCGATGTCCGGCCTGATGAAAACGCAGATCGACTGGATTCCGCTGTCAGTCGGCGCGGTGCGTCCGACTCAGGGCAAGACGCTGGCAGTGATGCAGGTGTCGGGCGGCTCGCAATCTTTCAATGCTGTCAATCAGATGCGCGTGCTGGGCCGCTGGATGCGGATGCTGACCGTCCCCAACCAGTCCTCGGTCGCCAAGGCGTATCAAGAATTCGATGAAGCGGGACGCATGAAACCGTCGGCCTACTACGACCGCATTGTGGACGTGATGGAGGAACTGATGAAGTTCACGCTGCTCACGCGCGATGCGTCGCCGTATCTGGTGGACAGGTATAGCGAGCGCAAGGAAAGCGCCGAGGCGTTGACCAAGCGCATGCAGCAGGCGGTAATCTGATAACCCCTGATTCCATTCGCCTATCGCCGCACGACGGCCTTGGCCACTGGAGGCCCCATTGCATCGCGACAGCATCGTAGGGCGGTGCGACTGCGAAAAGAGCAGTCCTTGGACTTCAATGGAAGTCGTTGGATGAACTTTGTTGCCGAGGGCGAAAAACAAGGCTATAATTCAGGCCTTCGCTGCTCACCACAGCGGAGAAAGTGATTGGGAAACAGAGACTTATCGCTCTAGTGCATGACTCGTTTCCCGCTCCAAGCATAAAAGAAAAAGCCACTCTAACGAGTGGCTTTTTTTTTGCCTGTGTGATTTACGGAATGGACGCTTAGGCGTCTTTTTTTGTTTGTGCGCACACCCGTAGGGTGCGCGCTCAAGTTCGTATTGTTACTAGATCCGCTCAGTTCGCCTGGGTCGCCAGGCGAACTACTGTTCGCTCAACTTCCCGACGCGCCTGGACGCTTGGCGAGGGCGTCACTTCTGGCACCGATAATCCTGAGTCACGGTGGTTTCCAGGCAGTGGAATTGCCCCATCGTGCGACACACGGATTTTTGTGCGCCTGCGCGCTCAGCGCGCGCGTAGTTCCAAAATTGGCAGCGCCCCGTGGCAATCGCCAACCCTTGAGACTACCGGATCTGAGCGTACTCAAACGGCGTACATACGTAGAAGAGTTGCACAAGCCCGTCGGACGGGTTGCCGCCGGTGGCCTCCCAATATTTCGGCGTTGCGCAGCCTGCAATGAGCGGTAGGGCGATGGCGACGATGACGGATTTCATTGTCGAGGACGATCCTTCAAGAGTAAAACATGACGTTTGTAGGAGGTGTTTTCACTAGCCTGTCTCAGCGTCGGTTGCCTAAGGCGGCCCAAACTTGACCGACTGGCAGCCACTGGAGAGCAGCAATTCGCCTTCATCGGCTTCAAACCCGACGACCTTCCTGTCCTGGTCCACGGTGATGGAAAGGATGCAGCGATTCGGGTTATTGACGGTTGCCCAATAGTTGGTGTGCACCATCACGTTGCCCTGCCTTTCCGCGCTTTGTGCCACCACCTCATTGCTGTTGTAGGAAGTATCGCGGTACCACTGCATCACCACATGCTGGTCGTCCGCGGTGCGGTCCATTTTTTGCGGCGGCCCAAAAAAATTAATTGCGTCCTGCGCCGCACGCCCCTTCCACTGGCTGCGGGCATACATCTCCGGCACGGTGTCAAAGCTGACGCAGCCGGTCTGCAGCAGCACGAGGGCCAGGGCCAATGCGCCTGTGTATTTCATGTCGATCACTCATAGTTCAAGCATGCCAGTCGGCGCTGAAGGTTATTTTTTCTCAGGGGCGCCCAAGAGGAAGTTGAGGTCGCGCATCACGTCCTCGGTGCTGCTCTTCCTGGATTCAATGCGGATCGGCTGATTACCCGGCAACTGATTGAAGAGGCCTTGCTGCGTGATCGCTACCAGTTGTGCGTTGTCGATGGAGCCGACGCCCATCGGCATCATGGCGTTGGACTTACGTTTGCCTGGTGCGCAGGCGAAGTCATAGCCACGCTCCAGCCAGCTCTTGGGCACCGGCACCCAGCGTTCAGGCGCCGGCAGCACCGTGGTGGCCCCGGCGCGCAGGTAGGCGGTGGCCGAGTTCACCCTGAGCTGTCGCTCCGGGCATTGCAGCTCCAGCGCGTAGCTCACGTAGTTGGGACTGTTGGGGCTTTCAAACACCTGCACGACTGTCAGCAGTGTGTTTTGCGGGTGTTGTTGTGTGGCTTTTACCGACTGTGCATCGGCGAAGAACAGGTCTCTGTTGGGCGTGTCGCCGGTGCCAAAGATCATCCACCAGTCGGTGGCCACTGCGGGGGCTGCGCTTAGCGATAAGAGGGCGAAGGTCGAACCTGCGAGCAGGCGCTTTCGCAAACCGAGGGTGATGTTGTTGTACATGGTCAATCGACTCCTGTCGTGGACGCTGGGAGGGCCAAGGCTCAATCAAACGAGCGAGTGGGCACATCCTAGGCAGTGTCATCCGTGGGCTTCAATAACGTGGGAGCAATCAGGACGCATCCTGCGAACCCATGCGCTTGGTCTGTAGGAGGTGTCTTTCAATGGCGTAGTGGGTGGCTTATCCAAGCATTGAAAAAGCCTCGGAAATTGAATGGATGCCTAAGAGTTGGGGGCGCACTTCACCTTCGGCAGTCGATTGCGCGGACTCTTACGCCCCAAACGAACATCTATCGGATGCTGAGCCCTGACGCAGGTATAGCGTGCTGAGCTTTTCAGGCCTTTGCAGAAGATGAGCATGCTTACGCGTTACGCAAAGATGGCCACTTCACCTTCGTCCAGCACGTGCTGAGCATGGACACCACCTTTGCCGACAACGCCGCCATGTGGCGAGCGATCAGCGCCCCGTGTCTATGGTACGTTGCGTACTGGCTGATCATTGCCGGGGAGGCACTGACAGCCACATGCTGGGCGCAGGTGTGCTGATGTTGTGGCGCGCCCGGCACGCCGACGTCCATCCCCATAGGCCGGTGCGCGCGATGCCCGCACCGGTTGTCAGGGTTACTTCGTGCAGGCCAGGCGCGAGTACTTCGGCGGCTCAAGCAGGATGCCTGGAGTCATGACCGTCGAGCAGTTGAACACACGGCCCTTGGCGGCGGAGTCTAGGAGTGCGTAGTGGGCCCCACAATCACCTGGAGGAAATCGAGACGGAAGCTACCGTGGAGCGTGTTGTGGCTGACGGAAATCGGCTACAACAACCCAAGCGGTTATCCGGCTCTGCCACGCCGCATGACGCGCCCAATGCTCACCCGAATGAGCTAAGCGACATGGGAACTGGAACCGGTGAACGCGGCGTTTATACTCAGTGAACCCGCAGTGTGAAAAAGGCAAAAAAATACATGGAGCTACACAAGGAGCAAGGAATGGGCTATGGGCAGGGGAAAGAAACGCGCACAGGGCGACGATCAACGATGCTTCGCGCTGCCAGCGCGGAATGTTCCGGCGTGCGTCTGCGGGTAGTGCTGTCGGAGTGCAAGATCGTGCCAATGGATTTCGCGCTATTTCTGAAGATCAGCCCCCAGCGGCTGACCAACTGGTTTTCTCGTGGTATCCCGCACTCGCAGCTCGATAGGATCGCAGGACTGTTGAGCGTTAATGCACAATGGCTGGAAACAGGGGCTGGGGAAAAATTCCCGGCGACAGGCGAGTAGCGAGCCCTGCGGGAGCACATAGCAGGATTCCCCAACCGCAGGGTGGGCGTCCCTTGAGATGACGAAAGTGATGAAGGTATGACGCGGCCAATGCGCCGTTGACGTACTGCGGTCTTTGACTAGGGCTTGGCGGCGGGTGTCTGTCAAACCGCATCAGGCACATGCCGGCTTTATGGCCGGTAGTCAGTACTCATCCAGCAGAAACACCGCCGTAAGGTTCCGGTCCGCTTGCGTGAAGACACAGAGGTCCAACCCGTCACTGATGACATAGGACGACAGCAGGTAACCGCCGAGCTTCAGAGCAGCATCGTTGTAGCGCCGATGTTCTGCGCGCACATCGCCCCAATCGCCGCAGATGTGCCGGCGTACGTAGGGAAGTGGGTCGAGCAGATCCTGTCGGATCAGGGCGTCGACACAGCGGGAGATGGTCAGGCCACCGAAGGGAAATCGTGGCTGAAGGCTGAGGAGGGCGGACATGGGGATGCGCAGTTCCTCCACGGCGATGGGGCTTCGTACTCTAGCAAGGTCGAACGTTCCGACGGCGAGGTCGCGGTCACAATCACGCACGTGATGGCGTTGCTTGTGGGGTCGGCAGGCGTGCTTTGGCTGGGTAGGACAGTTCCATGGGGGGCCGGCTCTTGGCGACGTGTCCAACCCCGCAGGTACTTCATCGTTGGCTGACCCATGACGGTGTCACTTTTTATGGGTGAGGGCGTTCGGCTCCGCTGGTTTCCTTGACCGCAAACATCAGGCAGCGCACCGCTTCACGATCCTGTTCCGACAAGCAACGGTAGTAGTGGACCAGACGCTCTTCCTCTCGGTTGAGCTGTCGGGGCCGCAGGGCTGTACCAAGGGCGGTACGCAATGAGGGGAAAAGCGAAGTATTTTGCATAATCCAAGTTCTTCATGAGATGAATGGAGACGTGGGCTTATTGCCCGGAACAACTGAATAGATAACGTTTATTATAGAAAAGGGCTCGTCATTTTTCGTGACTGCTTGGTATTTCAGATGGGGCCGTCGGAAGTGTTTGGCGAAGGTGTAGGAACGATCTTTCGAGGGCGACTGAATAGAGGCACGATTGAGTGAAGAGCTTGCCAACTGGCATCAATCATCAGGTTGCCGGTGGAAAAGCGCTGGCCTGTCAAAAACGGGTCATCTCCATGTAGTGCAGGGCCTTTTTGGCTGAGGCGGCCGCTGCGGTCGTCTTGGATGCAGGCCAGCAGGCTGCCCTGGGTGCGCAGCACTTCATCATTAATTGCCCCGAAGTCGCAGATCACCCGGCCATTGAGGTTGAGTTGGCGTTGGTCGGGTCGGGTCAGGGTTTCCAAGTTGCCCAGGGCGTCGTACGCGTATTGCAGGTCACCGGCATCACTGCTTTCGCTGAGCAGTTGATCGAGGGCGTCATAGCGAAATTTCAGTTGCTGCTGTTCGCCGTTGTGCGCTTTAAAAGTGATCGCCAGCAGGTTGTCGTCCGCGTCTTGTGTTTGGGCAGTTCGTAGGGCGGCAGGTTGGTCTGTCTGTAGGCGGCCCCAGTGGCGATCGGCTGGTCAGGATCTCCGTCCAGGTGGCTGATCACTAACTCCTGGCCTACGCGCGGGATCGCGATGGAGCCCCAGGTCGCCCCGGCCCAGCCTTGGGTGACGCGGACAAAGAATAAGACGTACCGAGGCCGCTACCAAAGGATTCCTCCTGCAAACTGGTGTGTTGCTTGCCTTCGTGCTTGATGGCGATGGTGCGCCAGCGGTCGTTGAAGTCCTCACGGGGATGATCGTTGAGGTCGAAGGCCAACCCCGGTTGCAGGCGTTCATCGTCGCCTTCCAAATGGGCCAACTTGGCGTCGTTGCGTAGCGCCGTTAGGCGCGTGTTGGTGAAGGGCTTGCCAGCGATGTCGCGTTTGTAGCGGCCGGGGTAACAACCCGATTACACAGCGCAGTTTTGAAGGGTTTGTGTTGCCCAGGACCTTGTTGGAAGAGCGCAAAACGAAGAGGGACCTGAACAAGGTTGGGGGTGTTGTCGCAATAGCTTTCAGCGATGAGCGCCCATAAGTCAGCGATCACACACCACCCGCTCGACACGCACCGTTGGCAGTGTCATTTGTATTTCGAATGTACCGAGTGAGGCCTTGCAGCAATTGGGAGAAACGTTGGGCATAGATATCCCCCTGCGATGGAAGCAGTCAAGTGCTGTTGATTTCCAGCTGCACGCTGGGCACGCCGAGAGAGGAGGCAAATAGTGTGAGCGTATGATGCTTGGCGGCAGGGAAGTAGTCGTCTGAGACGTTGCGAAGCCCTTCCTTGCGCAAGGCTTTGCGTAAGGAAGGGACGATATCCGTGCGGCCCAGCAACGACGCCCCTTCCATGGTGCCAAAGTCGACATCGTAGGGGCGCGAGGTGCTGCTGCCTTGGAGGTCAATCAATAGCTTGGGCTTGTGCTGTTTGATCAGCTCGGCGACTTCGGCCTTGAAGGCATTGTCGTCATAGTAGTTGGGGTCGGATGGGCTGCGGTATTGGGTATAAATGACCGTTGCGCAGGTTAAGGTATTGAGCAGTTTGGCCAGCGCCGCCGTGCCTGCGCCGTCGGAAAAACGATAGCTGCCTTCTCGATAGGGCTTCGTGGCGTGGGGCGCGGTGATGAGCACGGGCGTACTGCCTTTGAGGACAGCATACCAAGCAGTGTCGGTGGGGGCGGCTGTGGCACTTTGAGCCTCGATCGCTGTTTCAATCGCTATCGCGTCTTGTATCTGCGACGGCTCGATGAGGGCACGTTCTGCCTGCACCACCCCATGGTGGTGAACACGCCGATCACCAGCGTTACGCTGATGCTACGTGAACGCAGGTTCATGAGCGGATGCTCAGGCCGGGCGTGGCCGCAGTTTTTTTGTGATGCGCGCGCACCCTGTAATCTGGTTGAACTGCACGTAATGGGCTTGCGCCGTCCATTCCTCGACCAGGATCAAATACTTGGCCGGCGGATTGATCTGGCGCAGATAGCCGCACAGCAGACGGGTGCGTCGCGCGTTCATCGGTTGCTTTAGCGTCAAGATGACGTTGTCTGCGGCACGGCATTCACTGATCTCCATGACTGAGCCCCTCATCGAGTGCTGGCGGCAAACGTGCTGGCCCAGTCTCAGAGGCTGGGGATTTTCGCCGCGTGGCGTTCATTCTCAGGTGGGGCGTCGCAGGCGTCTACTGTCATACTTGACAGTCCTTTAGCCGGTTGTGCACTGCCGTGACCCATTCCTCGACGTAACGGGCGTTAAATTATTCAGGGGTAAAGATCGTCGACTACATGCGCTCAGCTTCACGTGACAGTAGGCTACCTCACCTTGCGACTTAACCCCGGTGTCTTCCCCGTAATGCGTTTGAATGCGCGACTGAAAGCCGCCTGGGATGTATAGCCCAAGCGTTGTGCTACCTCTTCGATCGGCAGCCTTTCGAGGGTCAGCCATTGGCTTGCAAGCCGCATTCGCAGTTCGGTGACATAGCGCAGCGGCGTCATGCCAATCGTCACCTGGAAGCGGTCCGCGAAGGCCGAGCGTGAGGTGTTGCATTGCGCTGCCAATTGCGCAACGGTCCAGTCGCGGCCCGGTTGTTGATGGAGCGCTAGCAGTGCACCGGCCAAGCGGGGGTCGCGTAAAGCGGCGACCAGGCCAGAGGCATTACCGCAAGCGCACTCCACCCAGCCGCGAACGATCATGGCGGCCACCACGTCGGCCAACCGCGCGAGGATACCGGCGAAGCCCACACGTGCGGCGCTGACTTCGCGCTCCATGGTGGTCAGAATAGGCACCAGTCCAGGGTAGCGCTGGCCGTCGGCATCAATCAACATCAGGCCCGGCATCAGTTTGCCGAGGCCATGGATGCTGCCCAGTTCAAACTCCATACAACCACTGAACAAAATGGTGCTCGGCGTTGGGCTGGCATCGGTTCCGGTGTGCACCGCGCTCACGGTGTCACCGAGGGGGACGCCGTCTAGGCGGTCGATGTCCTGAACGGGCACATCCGCATGGGAATACAGTTGATGGGCCGCGCCATGGGAGATGAACACGGCGTTGCCGGCAGACAGCGCATAGGTGGTGCCGTCCTCCATTCGCAGGACCGCATTGCCGACGGCCATGAAATGGAACCAGGCATGCCCAGGTTTTTCAGCGAAGCCCAAACCGAAACTCGGACTGGTTTGTATACGCCGGTATTCGACGCCACGCAGGCGCATGCCGCGCAACAGCTCGTTGATGAGATCCGAGGCAAGAGCAAATGGTTCTGCAGACATTGTTCAGGTGTTTTAGTCAAAAATGAGAGATTTTGGATCATAGATCATCCAGATTCGCGCGCCTAGACTGCGGGTCGCAATGATGATTGGGAGATCCCTGTAATGACTGACTGTGTGTGTAATGCCGTATCCAACCGCCATCCCGACGCCTTCTCGGATGCAGAGACTGCGGCCCCCGCGTGGATGGCCGTCTTCTCGCTGGCAATGGGGGTGTTCGGATTACTGACCGCTGAGTACCTTCCGGCCAGTTTGTTAACACTGATGGCGACTGATTTGGGCGTGTCCGAAGCGCTGGCTGGCCAGGCGGTAACGGTGACAGCAGTGGTAGCGTTGTTCGCCGGATTGTTGGTGCCAGGCCTGACCCGCGGCATCGACCGACGTTGGGTGTTGCTGGGGTTTTCCACGTTGATGGTTGCCTCCAATCTGTTGGTCGCCGTTTCTTCCAGCTTCGCGGTGCTGCTGTTGATGCGCATCTTGCTGGGGGTTGCCCTTGGCGGGTTCTGGAGCATGGCTGCGGCGGTGGCGATGCGCTTGGTGCCGAGTGCGCTGTTGCCTCGGGCGCTTTCGATCATTTTCAGCGGCATTGCCGTCGGGACGGTCGTTGCAGTGCCGCTGGGCAGCTATCTGGGCGGGCTATATGGCTGGCGCAGTGCGTTCTTTGCAGCGGCGGCGGTCGGCATGGTGACCCTGGCGTTTCAGTCATTGACTTTGCCACGCCTTGCGCCGCGCCGGCCGGCACGTCTGCGCACGGTTTTCGACGTGTTGCAGCGCCCGGGCATCGCCATGGGGATGTTCGGTTGTGTACTAGTGCATAGCGGCCACTTCGCGATGTTCACCTATGTTCGGCCATTCCTTGAAGGCACTACCGGCATCGGCCCGCAAGGGCTGTCGCTGATGTTGCTGGGCTTCGGGGTGGCGAACTTCGTCGGCACACTGTTGGCCGGCAAGCTGCTGGAGCGCCACCCGCTGGCCACTCTGGTGCTAATGCCTGCGCTGGTCGGCGTTGCAGCACTGGCGCTGGTGCTGCTGCCGCCCTCGTTGCCGGGGCAGGCGGTACTGCTGGCAATCTGGGGCTTGGCCTTTGGCGGTGTGCCGGTGGCGTGGTCGAACTGGGTCGCCAGCGCGGTACCTGATCAGGCGGAAAGCGCCGGCGGCATGGTGGTGGCCTCTGTGCAGTCCGCCATCGCCACGGGCGCCGCCGCGGGTGGTGCAGTATTCAGCCTCGGTGGCAGTGCAGGCGTATTTGTAGCGGCAGCCGTGCTGATGCTGCTGGCTGCGTTGCTGATTGCGCTGCGTGTCCGGGTGCCTTCTGTCCATGGCGTTCGCGAGCCCAGGCCCGCGTTGCACCTTTGATTCGGTTTTCCAAACCGCCTCTTTGCGCTTTGGGTGGATGTCACTTTTGGCACTGGTAATCTTGAGTCACCGTGGTTTCCAAGCAATGAAATTGCCCCATCGTTTGACACACGGATTTCTCCGCGCCTGGTACGCCGACGCCCATCCCCATAGCCGGTACGCGCAATGCCCGCACTGGCTGCCAGGCTTACTTCGTGCAGGTCAAGCAGTTATCGGGCTCTGCCACGCTGCATGACGTGCTCCTGTGGCAGTGCATGGGTAAGGAGGGGGTTCAAAGGCTGATGTTGATGACTGACGATCCTGTCCTGCGCGCTATCGCTTTTTTGTCCCGATTACTCATACCTATTTAGCCCACCCAACGATGATTCACTCCCTAGGCTGGCTGCTTCGCAAGCTACCTTTGAGGAGTGACTTCATGTCTGAAAACAACCCACTGCTACAGCCCTACGACTTGCCACCGTTCTCAGCCATCCGGGCCGAACACTTGGTGCCTGCCGTTGAGCAGATCATCACTGAAAGTCGCAACGCCACCGCCACGATCATTACCAGCCAGGCGCCATTTCCCACCTGGGACGACCTGGTGCAAGCCCTGGAGGCGTTGGAGGCTCGCCTGGATGGCGTGCTCAACCTCATTGAACTGCTTGACGCCCACCCCCAAGAGCCGACATGGGCGCAGGCATCGCACCGCAGTTATGAGTTGGCCATGCAATACAAAGCCGAGTTGGCTGTGAACAACGACCTGTATCAGTTGCACCGACAGCTTGCCGATAGCCCGATTGCGGCGCTTTTCAATCAACAACGCCACAGTGCGTTGCGTAAAATATTGCGCAAGTACCATTTGGCTGGCCTTGATCTTTCTCCTGAGAAGCAGCTACGGCTCAAAGCGCTGAACCAGCAAATCGGTGAGTTCAGCCAGGAGTTCCTGCGCCGGGTAAGAGACTCCAGCGATGCATGGCGTAAGCACATTCAAGACAAGGCGCTGCTGAGCGGACTGCCCGAGGCAACCTTGGCGCGCCTGGCGGTCGCGGCTCGGGACGCAGGTCTGGATGGCTGGTTACTAACCCTTTGCGAGCAGTCCTTTCAGGACGTGATGAGCTACGCCGATCATCGAGCCTTGCGCCAGGAAATGATGGTGGCTTACTACAGTCGTGCCGTGGACACCGGTGCGGATGCCCTTGCCACCGATAATGAACCGATCCTGACGGTGTTGCTCGACAGCCGTCACCAGAAAGCACAATTGCTGGGCTATGCCAACTTCGCCGAGCTGGCGTTGGTGGAGCAAACGGTGCAGACGAGCGATGAGGTCGTTGCCTTTATGCATCAACAGGTTGAGCAGGCACGCACGACATTCGCCGATGAGGCGCAACAACTGCAACGCTATGCCGCGCAGCACGGGGTCGACGCTCTGCAACCCTGGGATCACAGCTATTTCGTGGAAAAAATCCGTCAGGACGTGGCCGGCGTTTCCCGGGATGCGTTGCGCAACTATTTCCCGTTGGACACCGTGCTGCAACGCTTGTGCACCTTTACCCAGACCCTGTTCGGCGTTGAGCTGGTCGAACAGACCAGGGTCGATACCTGGCACGCGGATGTGCGGGTGTTTGAGCTCAGGGAGTATGAACAGCCGATCGGACATTTGTTCATTGACCCTTATCGCCGCGTAGAGGGTGGCGAGACTGGCGCCGCCTTTGGCTTGCGCAGCCACCGAATGACGGCCGAGGGGCGTCCACAACGGCCTATCGCGGTGCTTCGCAGCAAGTTGCCACGGCCGACGGAGGCCCAGCCTTGCTTGCTGGATCATCTGCAATTGAGGGTCTTGTTGCATGAGTTCGGCCACTGCCTGCAGCACCTGTTGACCGTCGCCCCCTATCGGGCGATTTCCGGTATGGACCAATGGAGCCATGATGCGGCGGAATTCTTCGGCCAAGTGCTGGAGCAGTTCTGCTTTACTTCGCCGTTCCTGGTCTGGCTCTCTGGCCATTTTCAGACGGGAGAGCCCTTGGGTGATGATATGGCCAATAAAATGAGCCGATGGGTTCACACCCAGACCAGTCATGAAACCGCCAGTGTATTGCTCACAGGCCTCGTCGACTTCGAATTGCACCGTACCTACGGTGACGGGCGTACACCTCACGAGGTGTTCACCCAGGCCAACGCTGAAGTGGGGTACTTGCAGTGGCCTGATGGCGCCCGCCCGATCAACCGCTTCGAACAACCGATGGGGAGCTATGGGGCCAAACTGTATTCCTACCCGTGGTCCGGTGTGCTGGCCCGCCAGGCTTTTGAGCGGTTCGAGCGCGATGGCCTGTTCAACCCAGAGACCGGCAAAGCCTTCCGGGACGCTTTTATCACTGAGGGGGACACCGGGACGCTGCTGCGCTCACTTGCGCTGTTCCGCGGGGACGGCAAGCGATGCGCCGAGCTACTAGCGGGGCATGAGCATAGGCATATGTAGCTCCTCGACTGAAACGTGAAGCGCCAGAGTGATCTTTTCCGATCACTCACCGCTGCTCAGTTCAGCAGCCCATCCGGCATGGAGCGTATTCAATGGTCACGGACAACCCACCGTACTTTTTCAGCGAAACTCAAACCGATCGCACGCAGCTCAGCGAGCGCCAACGCGCACGCAACTTTACCCTCAAGGACCTTGACTGGTTCGACAGCGTCTACCTGGCCACCGATGCGTTGCGACGCGCACAAACAGTGCCGATGCACGTCCAAACCCTGCAACTGAACGTACCCGGCCAACCGGCTATTGAACTGGCGGGCGCCTTCGTCATGAGCCCCGCCCCGGAAGGGGGCGTTATTCTCTACACGCCCGTTCGCGGCCTGGAAAAGCTGCAAAGCCATGACGCACTCAAGACGCAACTGGGGGCGTGGCTCAAAGACCCGGCGCAGCGCCAGGGGTTGCTCGATTACCTTTCCATCTCCCAGCAGCACATCCTGACGCCCACTGCGAACCTGACGATTAGCGCACATACCGTGGGTGGCGCTGTCTTCCAAGCCCAACACACGACCCTCGCCAACAACCTGCTGGAAAACGCCCGTCTGATGCGCGAGGAACTGCTCAAACTGCCCAGTTTCACCTCGCTGCTGGATGAATACATTTGCACGCAGTTGGCGCAGACGTTTGCGGGCGTCGATCAGCACCGAATCCAGGTGCACACGTATGTTGTCGACACCTCCAGCGAATCAGGCACCGCTGACAAGCCACCGCTGCGGCACACGACCACCCGCACGTTGAGCGCAACTATCCTCCAGTATTTCGTCAACAATGGCTGGCCTGAAGGCGAAACCCGGCGCTACGTTGACCCTCAACGCACGCCTGACCCGCAGCAGCCCGCTCACGGGGCTGACGACCAGTTACGTTGGGAAGCCTCGGTGCAAGGGCTGGCGCGGGGCTTGCGAGCCCACATGAAGCAACAGCCTAAGGCATTTTGGGCGCAACCTGCTTCCACCGGGGCCTCACGGCTGCAACTGTTTACCCATGCCATGGCCAATGCCTTTATCACCGTGGCGCTGGACCAACAGCAGCAAGCGGCGATTACGGTTGACCAGCGTTTGCAACTACTGGCCTTGCCGCTCAAGGCTGCGCTTGCCGCAACAACGGCGGTTCCCAGCGTGACTGTTGAAAAGGCACTGCTGCAGGCGCCAGGGCAATCCCCTGTCGAGCTGGCAGGCACACTCATCATCGGCAGTGAAGAAAGTGACGATGACTCGCCCTGGCTGCTCTACACCCCACACCAAGGCTTGCAATCGTTCACTGCACTGGATGCGCTGAAAACCCACCTTATCGATAGCCTCAACCCGCGGCAGCACGCCGATGCCTGGAGAAACCACCTGTCCAGGTCGCAGCGCTTTAACGAGGCCGATCTGTCGGCCTGCGAGGTCATCAAAGCCCCGATCACGGGGGGTGTTTTCGACAGCATCATGGTGGGCATTATTGAGAAGCAAGGCCGCAACCTTGAATACGCCCTCGATCAATATCGCCTGAGCCAGGGCACGATGGACCTCGATGCCCTGGTCGATCATGTGCTGGATGTGCGTGGCATGATTGATCCAAAACTACTGACCTTCGAGCCCATGGGCCGCTGGAGCACCCAGTTGGCAAGTACCTGGACTGCGGCGGCGACAGAACCCAGGGTTCCGCCAACGCTCTCGGCACTGCGCACCTCTGTGCAGTTGCTCGAAAACGTCAGCGCTGAAATCGAACGCCACCTGGCATGGCGCCCCTCGCTGGAGAATTCCGCCACCACCTACCTCAACACCAAGCTGCACGCTAAACATCAACACCTGCAGGCAGCGTGCCTCTCGGTGCGTCAATACAGCAGCCTCTCCAGTGACACCGATACACCTCAACTGCTGTCATCGAGCAGTATGGTCGAGTATTTTCTGGCGCGTTTATGTGGCGATGTGGATTCACTGAACGACCCGTTGAACACTCACGTCTACTCAGTCACATCTGACAATACCGCCACCAAGATTTCAGGCTTGGACATCACTGACTTCAATACGCTGATCGACACTGCAGTCGAGGGTTTCAAGCCGTATCTGCGCAGAACCCACAGTGCGTACCCCAACATGCAACCCTTGCTGAGAAAAGCAATGGAGATGGGCTTGACCGGGGAAATGCAAGTCAGGCTGTGGAACAACGCGTTATTGCCCCTGGACTACGAAGTACTCTCAACCGTACTGGGTATTTACGCCCGAGACTTGCGCCTGAGCGTCAACGGGTTTCGCCCTGATGCGTTTGCGTTGGCGATCACACCCACTGGGCAAAGTACCCAACAGGTACTCACGCACTGTTTCATGCTGACTGAGCGCGGCGGGCTTGACCCTCGCTATTGCGGTCGTGCACTGCTCTGGACGCCCGCGTTGGGACTGGAAAGTTTCCATTCATTGAGCCACTTCAAAGCAGAGGTTGATCGACGTCTGGCAAGCCCGCACGAACGACAGGCTTTGCTGGAGAACCTGGCGCAACCGGACTGGCACGCCCATCCTACCTATGCACTCAGCGCCCTTGAGCTGATCGAAGACAACCTCGTCGAACACTTGCAACGAACCTATGCTCAACACAAAGACCGTGAGCTGGAGCGAATCCTGGCCACGCAACTGTCACTCGAACAGTTGCGCAAGCTGTGGCAGGTTCAAGCCACGCAAGACCTGGCGCCTACCAACCTGCGGCGTGCCATGGACATGGTCCAGGCCATGATCGTGCAACATGGTTTGCAATGGTTGGGCAACGCCAGTGCTGTCGATCAACAGCTCTATGCCGAGTTGTTGGAGCAGTATCGAAACAATGTCACTGATAATCAGGATTACCTGCACGGGATCGACTCGCTGGCTCGGTTCACGCACGACAAACTCAGCGCTGTGCTCAAGGACGGTGACGACCAGGCCAGCATTACGCCGGATGACGTCGAAGTCGGGCTGCCGGCGCAGGGCAGTACGCCTGCGCGCAACCAGTCACTGCTGGACTATGCCTTGAGCCATCAATCGTATTGGAACGATGAGGTGCCGCTGTTCGCCAGCACCGGTAAAACGCCATTACCCTCCGCGCTGGATGCACAGACGCTGAAAACGCGGATACAGGCGCTGAATATCAATGGGGCTTATCAGACTTACATCGAAGGATTACTGGGCCCCACCAGCCTGGATTTTGAGCAACGTGCTACACGATTCGCCAAGCAACTGCCGTGGCAACTGATGCAATACGCTCATGGCATGATGCTGCAAGGTCAGCTTTCACCGGCGGCCTTCGGGCTCATTCAACAGATCATGGACATGCCCGATGCTATCGCCCGGGCCACAGTGGTGGACGCCCACGCCATGATCCGCCCTCTGGAACTGCTGGTTGATGACGGGAAGAACACCATCAGGATTCCCGGGGCTTATTTGATCGGTCCCGCCTCAGGTGACGCGGGGCCTCTAGTCCTTTATGCCCCCTATAGTCCAGGCTACACCCTCAAGGAATATTCGGTTGAGGCCGCACTGCGTGCCGAGCTGACAGCCAGCGGCGCCTTACAGCGTTGGGTTCGGCTGCTGGCCCCGGCCGTTGACCACGCAGCACTGTCCAGCGCACTGGAGCAACCCCAGGCCAGCACTGCCCTGCAGCTGGCATGCAACCCCATCAACGCGCCTTTGTTTAAGCAGTTGTACACCGAGAATGTCGAGTTGCTGACAACGTTGCTGGGCTGTCAGAAAACCGCCAATGCAGGCACTGCCTGGGATACGGCCAAAGCCGTGTTCGCTGAGGGTGTGCAGCAGGCCATCGTGTTTTTTGCCGGAAAACTGGCTTACCCCTTGATAGTCTGGCAGAGCTTCACGTTGTTCAAAGCGTCTGCCGAAGAGCTGCAAAGCCACCAATGGCATGAGGCGCTGGGTCATTTTATCGGCGGCGTCGCCTTACTGGTCGGTCTGCGCAATTCCATGCCTGCCGTATCGGAGGGCGGCACACTCCCGACAACCGAGCCGACCCCACCGTCTTCCACGCCTGCGACCGCTGTGGTGTCCTGGCCGGCGCTGGACATTACCGCTGCGCCACGCACCCGGCTCCAGCGTTTCGAAGTCCTTGAGCCGAGCTTGGCCAGCCTGATCAAAGACACCTCACTCAACCTTTACCAATCGGCCTCCAACCACTATTACGCAGCAGTGGCAGGCAAAGTGTTCCAGGTCATCAAGCACGACCAGGGCTGGCGGATCACGGGGGAGGGGGAGGTCGGCCCGTTGGTGCACAGCAACACCCGACAACAGTGGATGCTCAGCAGCACTGACCCATTGCTGACGGGGCGACGAGCTATTGCGCGACTGACCAATCGCTTCTATTCCGAGCCATTTGCGCGCCCCAGCATGAATATATTGGCCAGCGGCATGCGCCAGATTCGCGCGCTTTACGCTCAGGAGTCGTTGATGATTACTGAGGCACTGGCACTGGCCACGTTTTATGCAAGGAACGCCCAGGACAACCTGCGCCTGCTCGCACAAACACCCCTGGCTGCACCTGATGTCGCCAAACGAATCAAAACGTTTTTTGGCCTGCAGACCATCGAGGCCGAACACCTTGAAAAAATTCAGGCGATCGTCGACACGGTCTGCAGTGCGTTGATGGAGCCCTCACTGACCGGCGCGGACTCAGCGCGATTTGTCATTGGCCACTCGCGGATACCGGCGCTTCAGGGGGCCTACAAGGTGATGGCTTTTACGATCGTCCCCGACCCCTTGCAACTGGTGTACTTGACCGAAGCATTCTTCAACCCGGGTCTGCAATACGATCATTTGTTGATAAAACCCTTCCATGTCGACGTCCACGCCCGTGCGACTACCCTCATTCACGAAATCACGCATCATGTCTGTGCGACATTGAACTTGGCTTACGTGCAGTCCACCCATCCTTTTCATGACCTGATTGACCCCCAAACCCCGGCGGGCAGTAAAACCAAGGCGGCCCTGGAAAACCGCCAGCTTTCAAGCCTGTCGCTCAGCACCCCGACGCAGCAGCTGTTCCAGGTGGTTGATATCGCCACCGGCCTCAAAACCGATCCCGCCAAGGGCTCGTCGACACAACCTGTGCTCGACCGGCTGCTCACGGTCACCGGCACCCAAACCCTCGCCGATGCTCGACAAACTTTCCGTACCGATCCGCTTAAACGCATCCTTACGGTACTGAGCAACGCGGACTCCGTCGCTTACCTGGTTGCGCAACTGGGGCGTCGCAAAGAGATACCTGTTGCCCTAACCAGCGATTCGCCCTGATTCACCCAGCAGTAACCACGATGCGAAGCGAGCCGCTCTTGATCTGCTTTTGATCTTAAGCGCCCCGTCAAACCACGCTGGCGGATTACGGGCACACCGAGCCTAGGCGAGGTGCCGAGTGGTGGGGCAAGAGCGTTTTGCTTACTTTTGCGCTTTTCAAAAGTCAGCCGCTGTCAGAGCGGAACCCTAAGTGGCCGTTACCGCAGGAATGGATATGTACACAATCCAGCTGTGTCGACTGTGAGGCCGTCTTCGCAGGCAAGCCAGCTCCCACAATTGGATCGTGAGGTGTCAGGTAGATAGGCGTCGCCTGACTGGCCGCCATCGCAGGCAAGCCAGCTCCCACATTTGGATTGTGGGGTGTCAGGTAGATAAGAACCGGCTCTCAGGCCGTCGCGGGAGCAAGCTCCCTCGCCACAGGTTCGGCGTCATACCGAAGTATCACGGTGCACTACACCGTTACCGCGTTCGAATACGCCTGCGTGGTACTTCTTTTTGCCAGGCTCCCCCACCTCGGGTTTTGGAGCCCCAACGGACAAAAAGGACGTTTTCCATGCCTCGCAACCTACCGCTGCCACCCCCCGACACGCTGATCGCCAGAGCCGTCGGCACGCGGTTCATGCATCACCCCACCTTGATCTCCGTCACCGGCCAATGGCTGGAAAAGGGCATCAAGGAGGCCTATCCCAACCTGGACTTCAACCTGGTGACCACCAAACTGGCCACCCCCAATGCATTGGGCGGGTGGGACCTGCGGGTTTTGCTCAATGTCGCGCTCGACTACCTGGGCAACGGTACTTCGCTGGATTTTTCGACGCGCTACAACCGGGATCACTTCCTGACCAACCAGGCGCCCACACCGCTGGCCCTGGCGGACGAGGCGGCGCCGGCCGTGGATATGCGCGTGATCGAGCAGGTCATTCGCGAGCTTGCTGACGTGGTTCCGACGGCGTTTCAGCAGGCGTTGATTGCCTATTGGGACCAAGGGACAGGGGATGAGCCAAACCGTTGGCACGGGCTCAGCGAGCTGCTGCGCAGTAACCTGATCCACACGGCCATCACGACGGCATTTGCCGAGCCCGCCCGTGCCGTCATTCAGCAGGTCACCGACTACCCGGATCGGCTCGACCGTGTGGCGGCGATGAAAACCAAGGCCGTGCACGTCTATGTCATGGAAACCACGCTGACCCGAGCGGGGGCCTCGTTTACCCTGTTATCGCCAGACCTGCTGGTGGTCAACGCCTCGCTGATCCTGCTGTGCCCGCTTTCGGGGGCGGTTGAGTCATTCACTTCCCATGATGCGTTCGATCAGTATTGGGCAGCGAAACTCGACGCTGCTTTTGTCGCGGATGCGATGACGTGGAAGCGTTTTGAGCCCAACGGCAATGTGTTTCAGGTTCAGGCCGCGGCGGTGCTCAATCAGCAGCTGCAGGACCTGGCGGCCATCCCGTTACCTTCTGGCCGGGGGCTGCATGCGCTGGAGCAGCAGTATGACGCCGTGAGCGATCCATCCCCCTTGTTTGTGAACCCGGCGCCGCACTCAGCGGGGCCGACCGGCCTGATGGAAGACCGGCTGCCCGACTGGCTGAAGGACGCTGCGCAGACTCAACGCCTGGCTTATCGCACCCATGTGCTGGAACTCGCCAGTGCCAAGGCCCGAGCTGGCGGGCAGTCCTTTCTCGACGGCGTGAGCGACCTGCGTACGTTTGCAGCGAAGGCCCTGCATGCGCAGATGCTGGTCGATCAACCGATAGCCCCCGGCTACAACCCTGACGAATTGGAGCTGACCTTTGCCGTGGCGGCCGGGTACCCAGGCGGCGCGGGAATTATCCAGCGCCAAACCCTGTCATTGACCGACCTCGCCCTGTGCAACCTGGTGGGCAAGCCCAAAGGCCCGATGACCATTCGGCATACGGGCGGTCAATTGATCCAAGACTGGACCACCCCCGATTACCTCACGGATCTGGTCCAGCGCGTGGACATCGGCAAGGCCTACCCTGACTACCTCAAGCGCCTGCTGCTGGCCGATAGCGACGACACCTTGCAACGCCAGCGGCTATTTGGCGAGCAACTACGGGCGCAGTTACCGTTGCAGGCGTTGACGCTGGCGATCCAGGGGCAACAGGGGTTTACGGTGCTGGGCTATCGCTATGTCGCTGCGCTGATGCAACGCAGCGCTGCTGAGCGGGTGGTCGAGGGGCGCAAGGTCGTCATCCGTGCGCTGGCCCTGCTGCGCAAACCGGGGGCCGAACCGGACAAGGTCGACAACCTGTTTGTGATCCAAGCCCAGGACCTTGAACCGGGCCCGGTGATTCTTTATCGCCCGCTGTATGCTCAAGCGTTGACGCAGTACGCCAGCCGCGAGGCGTTGCTGGCGGCGATTGCCCAGCCTGGAGCCCTGCAGGACAGCGTGCTGATGTGGCTTGGCGAACCCGCGCGGCCGGTGTATGCCAACGGTGGGTTCACTGAGCCGCATATCCTGCGTTTCGGCCTGGGGGCTGAGTTTGACCGGCTGGAAACGCCCAGCCCCGCGACCTTGGCCGCCGATGAGGGCAGTGAACAATTGCTGCAACACCAACGCAATGACCAGTTATTGCCGTACCTGTTTGGCGAGCATGTGCGCGCACTGGTGGACTTGGCTGAGCGCGAGTCGGTGTCCAATGCCGAAAGTCGCTGGGCGCTGTTGCTCGAAGGTGGCGGGCTGTTGCTCAACACCTTGCTGTTGCCCTTGTTGCAAGGCTCGACGATGTCGATCGCATGGTTGCTGCTGCTGACTCAAAGCTTGCATCAGGACATTCCCGCCCTGCAGAGTAATGATCCGACCACCCGCGAGCTGGCCTGGGTAGACCTGCTGAGTAGCCTCAGCCTGGCGCTGTTGCACATCTCTGCGCGCGCCATCCCTGAACAACCCTTGATCGCCGCAGACCTGAGCAGTACGGCCGTGGCCCTGGCGCACTTGCGGCGTCCCGCTGGAATGCTGTCCAGCGCAGCCAAACAGCTGGCCGGCCCGGTTATGCTGCCTGCCGTGCCGATTGCTGAAGGTCGCACCGCCTTTGACTTCTCGTTCTCCAATGCGCTGAACGGCCTGAGCACCAGCCAGCGTGCCTATATCCAGCGTTTTAAAGTGCCGCGTCCCGCAAAACTGCCGATGCCGGTGATGACCGGGCGTCTGCAGGGTCTTTACCGCCTGGACAACGGGCTGCACGCCTTGATCGGCAATGACGTGTACCGCGTCAGCCGCGAGTCGAATCGCGTATTTATCGTGGATGCGCTCGACACCTCACGCAGCGGCCCGTGGTTGAAAAACGATGGTAACGGCCGATGGAGCCTGGACCTCGCGCCGAAGCTGCGGGCGGGTGCGCCGGGTGACCAGATCAAGGCGCAACAACAAAAAAATCGCGCTGCGAAAAAGCACATGAAAGCCGAACAAGCCCGGCTTGATCTGCAAACGGAGCGCGAGGCGGATGTAATGACCGCCCGTTTCGACAGCGTGAAAGCGCAGCGCGATCTGTACCTCTCAGCCAGAAACAAACTCAGGAACTGGTGGGCACTGCTTGAGCAAAATACCGATGAGCGAAAAGTTGCCTTCCTGAAGAAACAGCACGAAGACGAACAGGCCAACTGTCAGGCACTGCTGCAATCCTTCAACCAGGCCCTGGAAGCGTTCGTCGTGCAGGCGGGACGTTTGATCGAGGCACGCCGCACGCTGATCAAGGCGATCAAACCCGCAACAGCGGCGTTGGAAACCAGCGACTTCGAGAAGGCTCGTTCCACTGAGTATGGCGCCATCAGCGCCACGCAATTGCTCATCCATAACCTGCACTTGGCGCTGGCCATGGACAGCAGTTTTTCACCACGAGGCGAGTCGGTAGGGGCGATCGCCCAGCGTATCGACGTGAATACGCCGACGCGAACACCCGAGGCTTATCAAGACCTCATCGCGCGTATGGTGGCGATGAACGACCACGAGCAGCAATTGCTGGAAGACACCTACGCCCTGGAGGCCACCCTAAATGAGCACGCGCAGGACTCCACCCGAGGGCTGGGGGAGAGTCGGGCATTCATTCAGTCGCTGCCCACCCAGGAGATGGCCGACCCCTTCAACGTGGCGCTGAACAATCTCAACTTGCTCAGAACCTTGAGCATCGACAACCTCGCGCTGACCGACGCGCCCGCGGTCCAGCATTTTTACCAATTGCTCAACGAGCAGGGCCTGCGACTGGCGACGTCCTCCCACATCGCCCTGAGGACCTATGCACATTTTTCGGTGAGCGAGCGCAAGGCGGTGCTGGCGACCTTGATCAACCAGTACGCGCGCCTGGCGAGTGCATCCGAAGCGCTGCACGAGCTTGACCCGGCGTTGAGCCGCCCGCTGTATCAAGCCCGCTTCCTGGAGCGGCTGGATCAAGCGCGCCAGAGCGCCGAGGCCGAGCTGGCGGCGCTGGTACGAGAGGAGGAGGGCATTGCCATGCCAAGCCGCGCACCTGCACTTCGAGCCCCCAGGCGTTCCAACCATCGAGCCTTTAAAACCCAGCGACGCGGCACGTTGATCGGCGATGTGCGGGCGGCGCAATCGGCCGAGCAGGTGGCGATCATGGAAATTCGCGACCCGTTCAATCAACAAGCGGTTGGCCGTTTTGTCGAGCATCCCAGCGAAGGGGTATGGAAGGACTTGGTGATCGCCCGCCCTGAAAAGCCGACGCCTGTGCCCCCTCAACGCTCTTTGGCAACGTTGAAACGCGCTGCCGATCAACTGACGGCGCAAAAGCAGGGTATCCGGCGCTCTATCCAGTTCCAGATGAAAAAGCTGCAGGACCAGACGCGCCGCGAACAGGTCGACCCAAGGGATTGGGAGGTCATGCTCACGCAGCACGCCAATAAGTTCAGCGACATCATCCGGGAAATTGAGGCGGCCCATGCAGACAAGCCCGGTGTGCCGACGTTGCTCGATCACTACCGGGCCGAGGTTGCCAGCCTGCTCGAAGAGGGGCGCGACTACCGCAGCACCGGCTACAAGGCGCAACGCCCTTCCCAGGAAAACGTCGATTACCTGTGGACCCATCGCCAGGTCGATATCAACCTGGTGCATGGGCGCCAACTCACCGCCAGCGGTGACTATGTGGCGGAGTTCGCGGTGCGTGAAAAAAATGCCTCCACGGTGCTCTGGTATGCCCACTTTCATTATGCTGACACTGAGGTGGCGGACAGTGCCTACCGTGTTGCCCATCTCAAGTTGGCCCAGCAGCGTTTCCTGCGGCAGAAGGATCTGGTGCGAGACGCCGGCGCCAACGACAGGGCAGTGTTGAAGGTGATCTATGCCGACGTGACACCGCCATTGGATCAAAAGCTGTTTCTGGGGTTGTTGGTGGGGGACTGAGTACCTGGCCGGTACAGCTTTGATGCATTACGTGCCCTCAGCCAACGGTGATGGGCAGGATAACTACCTATCTGACGGTCCACGGTCCAAAATGTGGGAGC